>CAIXZV010000382.1 GCA_903924005.1 uncultured Chloroflexota bacterium
CCGCCACCTTCCTGTCCCGGGCCAGAGCGGTGCGTGACACAACCACCGGTGCGTTCTTCACTGAGCTGTCGGGCACGCGACTCCTCGATTCGCTCCGCCTCGCCGTGCAGCAGGCGCAGACGCAGGCCGGGAGCGGCGGGAAGCTCGCCACCGCACTGGAGACGGAGCTGCTGGGATCAGGCCAGAGCAAGACCGCCGTCCTTCTGACCGTCCACCTGGACGGGGCCGAACCGGTCCAGATCGTCGTGGCGAAGGGCGCCATCAGCGTGCCCGAGGCCAACATCTACGCGGAGCTTGGCCCGAAGGACATCACCCAGAAGCTGTTGGCGCCCCTTGTGGAGCACGCCGACGGCAACCAGGCTGTGCTGCTGACGGAATACGCGCCCGGGCGCAAGGTGCCGCCGGGCGACCTGGGCCTGCACCAACTGGCGTTCGCAACCGCAGATGCTCCGTACGCCGGCGCCATCGGCTCGCTGGACGGACGGATCTGGCTGAGGACCAAGGCCGGAGATCCCGCGCTGCCCAACAGCCCGGAGCAGGCGCTGTTCAACAAGGACCTCCACCTCGGCAACATCAACGTCGCCGAGAAGGGCGGCACGGCCACGGCTCGGGTCGTGGACTTCGACCCAGCGAAGGACGTCCTCGCCGACGAGGACGGGTACTGGCTGGCCACGCTGTGCCGCCGGAACCCCTATCGGGACTTCGGGGCCGAGTCGGTGGTGAACTACGGCGCCTACTTGGATGGCGTCGTGGAGGCGTATGCGGTTGAGCCGGGCTCTTCACGCCAGGCCGGCTTCGACATGCTCCGGAGGCTAGCGGCCCAAGTGGACACACCGGCGGGGCGGACCAAGGCCGAGACGGTCGACGTGACGCTCACGGCCGAGACGGCCGATTTCGGCGGTCATGTCGCAAAGGCACTCCGGGACTACCTTGCCGCCAACGGCCAGAGCCTCGTCCCGGGTCCGTTGCTGGCCGTCTGGCCCGGCCCGGCTGGCTGGCCGGGCTCAACCGTCAACCTCGCGCCGCTGGGGATGCTGGCCATCCTGCCGCGGCGCCGATCCCGCCCGGATTGGGGGGCATTCGCGGCCTGAGCGCGTTGCCCGGCGTCATGTCCCCCACCGCGCACCTGTCAGATGGTTCCAATATCGCGGAACCACCCGTGGACAACTCCGCACAAGACCAGCCCACAGATAGTTTGGCTTGCGCCGAAGCACCCGCACGACGACCTCTAGCCACGCCACCCGGGCGCGGCCGGGCACCGGACTTGCCAATTGATATGGATAGTGGCACTATCCGTTCCAACACCAGTACCCGAGGAGTCCATCCAGCATGACCGGCGAGCCACAGGCGCCCGTTGTCCTCTCCGTCCGCGGCCTCCGCAAGCGCTATGGGGACCTCGAGGCCGTCAAGGACGTCAGCTTCGACATCCGTGAGGGCGAAACCTACGGCCTGCTGGGCCCAAACGGCGCCGGCAAGTCCACCACCATCTCCATCGTCTGCGGTCTGCTGCGCCGCGACGCGGGCGAGGTCACCGTGGACGGCAAGCCCATCGACACAGGCGCGGTTGCGGCAAAGGCGGGCATCGGCGTGGTCCCCCAGGACCTCGCCATCTACCCCGATCTGAGCGCCCGCGAGAACCTGACGTTCTTTGGCCGTCTCTACGGTCTTGGCGGCGCTCGCCTCAAGAGCCGCATCGATACCTGTCTGGAACTGGTGGGTCTTGCCGATCGCGCCAACGAGCGCACCGACCACTTCAGCGGCGGCATGCAGCGCCGGCTCAACATCGCCATCGGCATGCTGCACGAGCCACGGCTGCTCCTGCTCGATGAGCCCACGGTGGGCGTTGATCCGCAAAGCCGCAACGCCATCCTCGAGTCCATCGCCGCGCTGGGTCGCGAGGGCATGGCCGTCCTCTACACCACGCACTACATGGAGGAGGCAGAGCGCCTCTGCGACCGTGTCGGGATCATCGATGCGGGCGAGATCCGCGCCGAGGGCACGCGCCGCGAGCTTGTGGCGCTGGTTGGGCAGCGTGACGAGGTGCGCCTCACGGCGACCGGAGATCTGGGTGCCGCGACAAAGGCCGTTGGCGCGCTCCCGGGCGTGGGCGGGGCTGTGGTCCGCGACGGCGTGCTGGAGCTTGTGGTGGACGACGCGCGCGGCATGCTCCCCCGCTTGCTTGACGCCGTGGACAAGGCAGGCGCCACAGTCCGCGGCGTGGACGTGGTCCAGCCGGACCTTGAGGCCGTGTTCCTCCACCTCACCGGCCGCGCGCTGCGCGACGCGAGCTAGCCGGACGACACCGACATGCTCACCGATCTCCGCGTCGCGGTCCTGATCGCCGCAAAGGACCTCCGCCAGCGTCTCCGCGACCGTTCGGCAATCCTCGTGTCCATCGTGGCGCCCCTGGGGCTCGCGATCATCTTCAGCGGTCTGCTGGGCAACACCACCGCGTTCCACGCGCGGTACGTCGTGGCGAACCTCGACGGCGGCCAGCTCGCCACCGTGCTCCGCAAGGACGTCATCGGCGCCCTCGTGACGGTGAAGGTTGCCGATGTGACGGACGCCGCCACACGGGACGAGGCCATTGCGCTGGTCACGGACGGCAAGGCCGACGCCGCGTTTGTGATCCCCGCAGGCTTCACCGCCGCGATCAACGCGGGCCAGGGCGCCACCATCGAGATTGCCGGCGCACGAAACGCCACGCTGGAAACCGAGGTGGCCCGTGCGGTGGCCCAGCGCTTTGGCGATGGCGTTGTCTCGGTGCAGCTCGCGGTTGCTACTGCCGCGCACCTCAAGGGCGCCCCGCTTGACGGGCCTGCAACGGGCGCCATCGTGACCGCCGCCGCTGCCGCCACCCCCGCGGTCAACCTGACCGATGACGTGGCGCGCCTGCGGCAGCTCTCCATGGCCACCTACTTCTCAGCATCCATGGCCATCCTGTTCTTGTTCTTCTCCGCGCAGATCGGCATCGTCAGCCTCTTTGACGAGCGCCGCGCCGGCACCCTCGCGCGGATCCTCGCCGGGCCCATCCGCCCGTGGTCCGTGCTGTTTGGCAAGCTCCTCGCGGGCTTCGCGATGGGCGTCGTGTCCATCACGGTTCTGGTGACCGCCACGACGCTTGCCATTGGCGCCGACTGGGGTCCGCCGCTCGGGGTGGCGCTGATTGGGGTGACCGCGATCATCGCGGCCATCGGCATCTCCACGCTGGTGGCGTCGTTCGCCAAGACCGGCGAGTCCGCCGGTGCCGCAGGCTCCGCCGTGGCGATCACGCTGGGTGTGCTGGGCGGCTCGTTCACCGTGAGCAGCCAATCGCCCGACTCCATGGCGACGATTGCGCTATTCACCCCGCACGGGTGGTTCCTGCGGGGTCTGGGCGAACTCCACGGTGCGGGGGCAACCGCCGCCGACGCGCTGCCCGCGGCCGGCGTGCTGCTCGCGATGGGCCTCGCGACCCTGGCGCTCGGCCTCGTCCGCACCCGCAAGTTGGTGACCGCCCGATGATCGACATCCGCAAGGCCATCGAGATTGGCCGCGTCAACCTGCTCCGCCAGGTCCGCGACCGCAGCGACCTGTTCTTCGTCTTCGTCCTGCCCACCATCATCATCGTTGCGCTGGGTCTCCAGTTCGGCGGCATGACGCTTGTCCGCGTTGGCATCGTCGCCCCCACTGGCGATGCCGCGGCCACGGCCCTCGTGGCGCAGATCAAGGGCGACAGCAAGACGCTGGACCTCCGCACCGTCGCCACGGTGGACGAACTGCGCAGCCTGGTGGAGCGCGGGCGTCTCGAGGCGGGCGTCGTCATCCCCAACGGGTTTGGCGCAGCGCTGTCCGGCACCGGGACCGTGTCGGTGACGTATCTCGCAACCACCGGCGCCCTGACCAGCGGCGTGCGGGCGCCCATCGAGGCGGCGGTGGCGCGGCTGGCGGCCATCACCACCGCGGCCCGCATTGCGTCAGGCGCCACCGGTACCGATGCGGCCGCTGCGCGCCCGCTTGCCGAAAACCTCTACGACACCGTCCCGGGCATCACCATCGACGCCAAGACCGTGGGCGAAGCCGGCATGTTCGCGGGCTTCTCCGGGTTCACGTTTGGCGCATCCACCCAGCTGGTGCTGTTCATGTTCCTCACGTCGATGACGGCTGCCGGCCGCCTCGTCTGGTCACGCAAGATCGGCGTGTCGCGCCGGATGGTTTCCACGCCCACGTCGGTGGCCACCATCGTGGCCGGCGAGGCGCTGGGGCGCTTTGGCGTCGCCATGCTGCAGGCGGGCTACATCATCGCCGTGTCATCGCTGGTCTTCGGGGTGTCATGGGGCGATCCCCTTGCGGCCGGAGCCCTCATCGCGCTGTTTGGCGTGGTTGCGGCTGGCGTGGCGCTGCTGGTAGGCGCGCTGGCCCGCACGCCTGATCAGGCGTCGTCTATGGGCGTGTTCGTCGGTCTGGCCATGGGCGCGCTTGGCGGGTCGATGATCCCCTTCCAGGTCATGCCGCCGCTGATGCAGAACATTGCGCGGCTGCTGCCACAGTCGTGGACGCTGCTGGGGATCCAGACGCTGATCCGCGATGGCGGCGGGATCGCCTCAGTCGCGCCAAACCTCGCCGTGCTGGCCGTGTGGGCCGTGGGCGTCATGGCGCTGGCGTCCTGGCGCTTCCGCAAGGCCATCACCGGCTAGGGCATCACCGGAGGAGGCGGGTCTCCCTGCCTGCCACCCGTCAGATAGTTCCAACAACGCGGAACGATCTGTGGAAAAGCCGGCCCTGCGATATCCACAAGTCGTTCCGCTTGAGCGGAACTACCCGGAATCTGGCCGGCAGCGGCAACCACCGCCCGGCCGCGTGGCCGTGCCGCCGTGCCGGCGTGCCGGCGTGCCGGCGTGCCGGCGTGCTTCAGGCGAAGATGCCGAAGACCGCGAGGAGCGCCACCACGACGCCGAGGATTGAGAGACCCTGACCAAACGCCGCCGTCACGATTGCCGCACCGCGCAGCCGGACGAGGTCGAGCTTGCCGGGCGCCGCGCTTGCCTCGGTATACCGTCGGGCGGCAAGGACGATGACCGACCCGCCACAGAGCGCGGCAAGCGGCGCCAGCAGCGCGATCGGCGGTGTGCCGGCCCCCATCGCCGCCGCCAGTAGTGCCACAACGAACCCCAGGACCGCCTGGCCTGCCGCAAACGACGTCAGCACGATCAGGGTGCTGCGCCGGACGGGCTCGCCCCCCAGCGCCAACGCGTCGCGCGCCACGAGCGCGGTCGCGAACAGGCCAACGAGGCCGGTGATGACGCCAGCCGTAATCCCGTTGTCCACAATGTCCTCCGCTGCGGCCGCACACCGAGGTTGTCGGCGCGTTGGACGGCCATTGTGGCCGTTGGTATGACCGGTGTCAGAGCGTCCCGACAAGCACCGGTGTGCCATCACCGCCGGGGACAGGCACAAGGCTCACACCAAAGCGCGCGCCAGGCTTCAGCAGATCGGCCCAGCCGGCCAGCGACCCTGCCCAGTAGCCCGTCCCGCCGGTGAACTCCATCCACCCCACCGGTGTCCGCGTGCCGTTGGCCTCCACCCAGCATCGATACGCCTGACCTGGCTCGGGTGCCGGCAGCGCCCCGGAGACCACAACGATCTCGGTGCTGCTCCAGACGAGCGTCCCGCCCGGCGCGCCATCAGCGGTGGTCAGGGGCGTGATCCAGTGAACGGGATCGGCGAGCATGCGATCCATCGTGGCCGCGACCGAGGCCAGATCGGCGGACTCAGCTTGCGCCTGGCGCAGCTCCGCTGTGCGGACCCACGCGAGACCGCCCGCCCCCAGCGCAACCACCAGCGCAGCCGCCACGGCGAGCCAGGGCAGCCGGCGCGATGAAGCCAGCGACGACCGCCGGCGCGACGCCAGAGCCGCCACGGGCGTAACCCCAGGCTCCGCCGGCACAGCAGCCGCGAGCACCCGGGCGCGAATCGCGGCAGGGGACTTGAGCGGCCCGAGATCGGCGGCCTCCGACGCCGCGCGCGCATCGCCGTACGCATCCCACGTCCGGAGCCACGCGGCCACTTCTTGCGTGCACGTCGCGCACTGGCTGACGTGCGCACGCAACGATGCCGAGACCGGCGTGGCGTCACGCTCAAGCGCCCGCAGCCGGGCAGGCGCAAGCGCAAGGTCGGCCAACAGCTCGTGCGCCTCAGCGTGGTCCATCGCCGCCTCCAAACGCCGCAGTGGACCCGCCACGCAACGCGGGCTCGCCCAGCAGGTCCGGCACGCCCTCAAGCACGCCACGGAGGACCGCCAGACCTCGACGGGTCCGCGTCTTGACGGTCCCGAGCGGCCAGCCAAGTCGCTCGGCCACCTCCATCTGCGTGAGCCCCTCGTCGTACGCCAGCTCCAGCGGGCGGCGCTCAACCTCGGGCATCGCCGACAGGGCGGTCCGCACGACGGCCCGCGTCCACTCGCGCGTCACCACGACGTCAGGCGCCGTGTCCCGGTCAGCACCGCCGCCCACAAGCCGGCCGGTCGAGAGCGCCCGCTCCAGCGCGTCGGTCACGTCTTCGTCTCCCCCGGCAGGATCAACCAGCCTTGGGCGGCGCGCCGCCGCCCGCGTCCGGTCAATGGCCTTGTTCCGCGCAATCCGCAGCAGCCACCCGACAAGGGTCCCAGCCGCAGGCTCGTACGTGTGCGCCTGCCGCCAGAACGCGAGGAAGGCGTCCTGGACAACCTCCTCGGCCGCCTGCCGATCGCGCGTGAACCTCGCCACTGCCCCAAACAGGATATCGGCGTGGCGGTCGTACACGGCGCCGAACGCGGCCTCGTCGCCGCCCGCCACGCGCGCGGCAAGGGCGGCATCGTCCACGGAGAGGCGCTCACCGGTCACCCGCGCATCCTCGCACGCTACGAGGAAACCGTGATGGTGCCGGTCATCGAGCTGTGGATGGCGCAGTGGTACGTGTACGTGCCCGGGGTGGCGAACGTGAAGCTGAACGATGCGCCAGTGCCCAGCCGCCCGCTGGCAAACGAGCCGTCCGCCGCCGTGACCGTGTGCGGCGCGCCGTCGTTGTTGGTCCAGGTGACGGCGGTGCCCACCTTGACCTTGAGGGTCGCCGGGGCAAACGCGAAGTTGGCGATCGAGAGCGAGTCGCCAGCGGGTGCAGCGGGTGCAGCGGGGGCGGCGCTGGCGGCCGCGTCACCGTTGCCCACGGCGTAGTCGTATCCGCCGCTGCCCTTCGCGCTGGCGGAGGCCACGGGCGCACTGCTTGCGGCGGGTGCGGGCGTGGCGGCGGGCGTCACGGCTGTCGCCGCCGCAGGCGTGACGGCGGGCGTCGCGAGCGCAGAAGTCCCGCACGCGCCAATCACCAGCGTCACAAGCAGCGCGAGACCGGCGCGCATCCGGGTGGTGTTCGTCATGAGGGCAACTCCTTGCGCCGCGGCCCCAGAGACGGGAGCCGACAGGACCCACTACGACGAAACTGACCATCCGGTTTTGCGCACCCCCTCGAATGGCGGTTGCCACATGGCCCTCGCATGACCGAACAAGCGAGCGTACGTTCGGGGCCCCAGTTGAGGTTCGCCATGCTCCGCCGTCGCACACGCCTTCTCGTGGCCATCACCGGCTTGATTGCCGGCGTCGTCATCGTCAGTCCGGCCGTGGCCGGGACCGGCATCGGAGCCTTGTTCAATCTGGGCCGCGCCAACACCGTCAACCGGACAACCACGCTCACCGGGACCACGTCCGGGCGGATCCTCGCCCTCGCCAACACGGGGACGGGCTCGGCGCTGTCGCTGTCGACGCGTGCCGGTCAGGCGCCAATGACCGTCACGTCGTCCACCCGCGTGGCCCACCTCAATGCCGACCTGCTGGACGGGCTCGACGCTTCGGCGTTTGTGAAGGGCACCGGATCCCTCGTGTCGTCGCGAACCACCATGGTGCCAGTCACGGCCCTGACGCCCATCCTCGAGATCGCAGGGTTTGGGGAAGTCCAAGCCGGATGCGGTTGGACCGGCTACGACAACTACTCGATATGGTTCCAAAACGGGCCGGACAAGGCCACCGATCTCTGGGTCACCTACCCAGCGACCATGAGCGCGTCATTCCACGGGCTCGCCCCGGGCGGCGGCATGTACATCTCGGTGCTCATGGAGCAAAGAGCTCAGGAATACCGCGTGACCCTCGGCTCGCCGGACGGACGGATGTCTGAACTCACCGTCGCCGGCGTCCTGCAGGGCGAGAACTGCCTCCTGTACGCGTCAGCCTTCGGGGGTTGACCGCCCGGCGCGCTTGAGCCAGCTGGGACGGCGGCGGAGACGCCCCGTGGCGGAGGCGCCCCGTGGCGGAGGCGCCCCGCTGGACAGCCTGGCGAGCCTTGGGTACGATGCTTCACATGATGTTGAACATCTATACCGGGCGAAGCGCCGGATGACGGTCCTGGACCGCGCGCTCCCGGAGCAGGCTTTTCCGGAGCGCGAAACCATGCTGCGCGAGCTGGCAGACGAGTTCGCATTCCGCAATCCCATGCGCAAGATGCACGCGATGCGCCACTGGCCGTCCGGCCGGCTCAGCCTTGTGCACCTCAACGTGCTCATGCTGCTCGACGATGAGGGGTCAATGCCGATGCGCGGCCTTGCCGAGGCGCTCGACGTCTCGCAGGCAAGCGCCACCGGCATCGTGGACCGCATGGAGCAGCGCGGTCTCGTTGTCCGCGAGCGCGACGGTCAGGACAGACGCATCGTGCGAGCAGGCATCACGGACGAAGGCCGCGCGCTGATTGCCGGGCTCGCCGCGGAACGCCATGACCACATGACCCTCATTGTTGACCGCCTCACCTATGAAGAGCTTGCGGGGCTGCTGACGGGCATGCGCGCCCTCCGCCGCGTTCGCGAAGAGTTCCACAGCAACACCGTACCCACACCCACACCGGAGACCCCCCGATGATTGCCGTCCTGCGCAGGTACCTGGCGCCATACAAGGTGCCTATCTCCATCGTGATGGTCCTGCTCCTTGTGCAGGCCATCGCCAACCTGTATCTGCCCGAACTCAACGCCGACATCATCAACAACGGTGTGGCCAAGGGCGACACGGACTACATCGGCAAGACCGGCGGGTTCATGCTGATCGTCACCTTCGCGCTGATGATCGCGGCGATGATCTCGGTGTACCTCTCCGCCAAGATCTCCATGGGCTTTGGGCGCGACGTGCGGAGCGGGCTCTTCCGCAAGGTGGAGACGTTTAGCCAGGTGGAGGTCAACCACTTCGGGGCCGCCAGCCTGATCACGCGCAACACCAACGACGTGACGCAGGTGCAGCAGGTGGCCCTGCTGGGCCTGAACATGATGATCTCGGCCCCGATGATGGTCATCGGCGGCCTCATCATGGCCCTGCGACAGGACGTGCCGCTCTCGGGGATCTTGCTGGTGATCGTGCCGATCATGGGCATCCTCATCGGCAGCGTCATGAGCCGGGCCATCCCCCTGTTCCAGGCGATGCAGAAGAAGATTGACCGCATCAACCTGGTCATGCGCGAGACGCTCTCGGGCGTCCGCGTCATCCGTGCGTTTGTGCGGACCCGCCACGAGGAAGAGCGGTTTGATGAGGCGTCCGCAGACCTCATGAACACCGCGCTCCGGGTGAACCGCCTGTTCGCCATCACGATGCCCGCGCTCATGGCGATCATGAACCTGAGCACGGTGGCGGTCCTGTGGCTGGGCGCCTACCGCGTGGACTCCGGCGGCATGCCCATCGGCAACCTGACGGCCTTCCTGCAGTACATCATCCAGATCCTGTTTGCGATCATGATGGCGACGATCATGTTCGTGATGGTCCCGCGTGCTGCCGTGTCGGGCGTGCGCATCCGCGAAGTCCTGGACACGGACCCCACCATCAAGGACCCGGAAGAGCCGGTTTCCCCGGAGCGCACAGGACGAGTTGAGTTCCGCGACGTTGAGTTCCGCTACCCAGGCGCCGAGGAGCCAGTCCTGCGCGGGATCAGCTTCAAGGCAAACCCGGGCGAGACAACAGCGATTGTGGGCTCCACCGGCTCTGGCAAGACCACGCTCATCAACCTGCTGCCGCGCTTCTACGACGCAACCGGCGGCACTGTCCTTGTGGACGGCGTGGACGTGCGGACGATGGATCGCCAGGACCTCTGGCACCGGATTGGCATGATCCCCCAGAAGGCGTTCCTGTTCAGCGGCACCGTGGCCAGCAACCTTCGCTACGGCGATGAGGGGGCCGACGAGGCAGCGCTCTGGTCCTCCCTGGACATCGCCCAGGGCAAGGAGTTTGTCACCGAGATGGCGGAGCAGCTTGAGGCGCCCATCGCCCAAGGTGGCACCAACGTCTCCGGTGGCCAGCGGCAACGCCTGGCTATCGCCCGGGCGCTTGTGAAGCGGCCCGAGATCTACGTCTTTGACGACAGCTTCTCCGCGCTGGACTTCCGCACCGACGCCCGCCTCCGCGCGGCGCTGGCCCGGGAGCTGGGCGGGGCAACGGTGATCATCGTTGCTCAGCGGGTGGGCACCATCCTCCACGCGGACCAGATTGTGGTGCTCGAGGACGGCAAGGTGGCCGGCATTGGCACCCACGACGAGTTGATGAAGACCTGCGAGACGTATCGAGAGATCGTGCTGTCCCAGGTGACTGAGGAGGAAGTCGCATGAGCGGCTCGATGGGCGGCGGCGGCTTCGGCCGCTCGGCGAGCGGTGGCGGCGGCGCAGGCCAGGGCGGCCCGATGGGCGGTCCCGGTCGTGGTCGCGGCCCCGGTGGCCCCGGCGGCGGTCCGCCCCACATGGGAATGATGATGCCGGTGGTGAAGTCCAAGGACTTCAAGGGCACCTTCCGGCGGCTGCTTGGCGAACTCCGCCCGGAGCGCCCCAAGATCATCGGCGTCCTTGGCCTGGGCGTTGTCAGCGTTTTCATGGCCATCGTCGGCC
>CAIXZV010000383.1 GCA_903924005.1 uncultured Chloroflexota bacterium
CGCCCGCGGTCCTGCGATGACCGGACTTCACCTCTTTGCGGATGGTCTCTTCTTCGCCTTCGATCCGCTCGAGTTCCGCCTCTTCCTCTTCCGTCAGATCGCCGCGGCCAGCCAGCAGCTTGTTGACTCGCGTCTCCATCTTGGCTTTTTTGCCAGCGTGGATCGCCTTCTCTTCTTGAGACAGCGGCAACGGCTTGAAGAACTTGGCCAGTTGGGCGGTGAACTGGATCTCGGCCGTAGCTCCGGATTCGAGCGACTGGGGGGAGGCCTGGTTGAACGCGGCGAGCAAGGCACCGCCTTCACGGGCCGCTTCCCGTTTCGGCTGCTGGGGAACGGTGGCTGCGACGCTCTCCAGAGTGCCGGGCAGGACGGCCATGACCAGCGCTCCGTCGATGGGCAGGAACGCCCCGGTGGCGAAGGCGATGATGCCCAGGGCAACCATGAACACCAGGATGGACGATGAGGCCGCGGCCAGCAGTCCTCCAACGGCGAAGATCATGCAGACGATGATCACCAGCTTTGGCAGACGGCGCAGGTTGTCGGCGAGGAAGCCGCCAAGGATGGTGCCGGTGACCGTCCCGAGCAGCGCGACAAGGACGGAGAGGGAGATCATGCCGGGCAGATCCGCGTCCGCCACCCGGAGTTCATCGGTCATGAAGTAGATGGAGAAGCCGCCAAAGGTGTAGCCAAGCGTGATGACGAAGCGGCTGAGCCACACCCACGAGTAGTTGGGCACGGACTTGGGGCTGAAGCGGAACCCGTCCAAGAGCGACGACAGCCGCAGGCTCTGGTGCTCCGGGCCCTTCTCAAGGACGCGGTCCCGCAACAGCACCACGGCGATGCCGGTTGTCACGAGCATGACCAGGCCGCCCACGCCGAAGAGAACAAGTTGGTGGTCGAGGAGCTTCGCGCCCAGTTCGGCGGCGGCAACGCCTGCAAGCACGTAGATGAGGCTCTGGAACCCAAGCACACGACCCCGCCGTGTCGGGGTGACGTGGTCTGGGATCAGGGCGGCGTAGGAGCCAACATAGGTCGCCTGCCCGATGGACGCGATGACAAAGCCAACCGTCAGGAACCCCGTGCTGGTGGCGAGCCCTTCAACGAGCAGCCCGGCACACACCACGAGCGTTCCGCCAATCAAGCCGGGCCGGCGCATGCCCAGACGACCGGTCGTGTGGTCGCTGAGTGCGCCAAAGATGGGGATGCAGGTCAGCAGGGCAACCGCCGCCAAACCGAGGGCCAGGCCCAGCGTCCCGGCCTTGCCCGCCGGGTCAAGCCGCTCGATGAAGACCGGCAGCCCAACCAGGGGCGACATCAGGGTTGCGAACCCGCTGCCAAAAGTGATCACGAGGATCGCCGCAACGCCTCGACGGCTGGTTATCTGCAGCGGCTCCGCCAACGCCGCCGGGTCCGGGGAGGCAAAGCCCGTGTCCAGGGCTGGGGTTTCGGCGGTCATCGGGGTCCCTCATCGCGCGCCCGGCGCGCCGACCCATCGCCGCCACGTCTGCATCGACGCACCTGTTGGTGCGCACCTGCCTGAGCCTACGCTTGGTGCGTGCGGGTCGATAAGGGACCGTTCGGGGGGTGTGGCAGTGCCACCGGACGACAACGAGCGTCTCTCCGTCTGACACACGGCCAGATTGGGGTCCCTCGGCTGCCAGCAAGGGGCGCCTTGGTTAGGCCCCGACCGGCCCAACGGGAGCAAAGAGGCGCGACCTGCGCACGGTGATCGCCATCACGCAGGTCATCAGCGGCAGGAGCCCCAGCGCAACCGGCAGCGTGACGGCTTCCGCAATGTGGCCAATCAGGGGCGGCCCGGCCACGAAGCCGATCCACCCAATTGCGGAGACCGCCGCAACGGCCGCGCCTGCGTGGATCCCCGGCAGGCGCCCGGCCGCGGTGAACGCCGCCGGGATCACCAGTGCCACGCCAAAGCCCAGGGCAGCGAAGCCCACGAGAGCCACCAGCGGGTTGCCGACGACCAGCGCCGCAGCCATGCCAACGGTGGCGATGGCCGCCAGGATGGGCAGCATGGTGCGGGCGGCGAACCTCGCCAGGAGCCGGTCGCCGGCGAGCCGCTGCGCAACCATGACCGCCGAATACGCGGCGTACGCGAGGGCGGCAAGACTAGGGGCCGCGCCAAGCGACTCGTGGAGGTAGACGGCGGACCAGTCCGCCACAGCGCCCTCGCAGAGCATGCCCGCGAGCACGATGGCGCCAAGGGCAAGCACCACCGGGTGGAGCCAGGCCCGGAGCCCCGTGGCGGCTGGGCCATCCTCGTGGTGCGGCGGATCCTGCACCATGACCCGCGTGGCAAGACCGGCGGACGCGGCGACAGCCACCCCCAGGCCCACAAGCTGGATCGCCAGCGGGACGCCCACCGCCACTGCGACTGCGCCAATGGCCACGCCCACAAACGCGCCGAGGCTCCACGTGGCGTGGAAGCCGGACATGATGGGCTTGCCCATCTGGCGCTCCACAAACACGGCCTGTGCGTTCATGGAGACGTCAAGCGAGCCCTGAAACGCGCCCCACAGGACCAGCGCCGCAAACAAGGTGAGCTGGGAGTTCGCCAGGCCCACGGTCCAGCCGGTGGCGCAGTAGCCCAGCAGGCACAGCTGCACCATCCGGCGGCTACCAAGACGCGGGAGCAGCCAGCCGGTGGCGAGCATCGCAGCAAGCGAGCCGATGGGGGCGCCAAACAAGGCCATCCCCAGATCGGCGTCGCCCAAGTGGAGTGCTGCTTTGACAAGCGGGATGTGGGCGGTCCACGAGGCAAACAGGAGGCCCTGTGTGGCGAAGACCACCACCGTTGCCCATCTGGCCGCTCGCGCGCTCTGCAGTTCTGCCACGTACACCTCGACGCCGTTGTCAGCGCGGGAGAGCATACCGGCCGGCATTCTGGCGGAGGCGACCGGGTGCGCGGTCGCTACTGACCGCAGGACCGTGACTTCTGGGCGCCTCGCTATCCCGGCGCTTCAACACGCCCGGCCGTCTCAGGGCAGCGCGACCTGCACCTGGCCAGCCTTGGAGATCTCGAGCGCGAACGAGCCGTTTGCGGTGCCGTGGCTGCCATCGGCGTCCTTCACAACGGCGGTGTAGTCGATGCTTGCCTTGACCAGCGCGCCCGTCGCCTGATCCACCCAGACCATCCCGTCAGTCTTGGTAATCGGCAGGCCAAACGAGGCGAACATCCCCGTTTCATCGTCGGCGATGCCACCCGAGAGTCGGTAGACCTCGGCCGGCCGGCCGTCCACCTGCTCGGTCCCCGCGGCCTCGGTCCGCAGCGATCCGATGCCGATGGCCACCACAAGGTCAAGCGGCCACGCGACCCACGAGATGTAGGCCATACCGCTGTCGTCCACGAGCTTGCCGTTCTCGATTGCCCAGTTCTTGTCGGCAATGTGGTAGCCCTCGGTGACCGAGGCCTTCTGCAAGCCGCGCTTCTCCTTGACCACATAGTGCACGTCGTGGCCCGCGACATCGCCCGTGACGTCCGTGACGGTTAGGGCAACCTTGTCCTCGCTCCAGAAGGGCGAGGTGCCGTGGTACACGACGTGGTACGACCCCAGGGCCGACGGGACATCACCCGATCCTAGGAGCTGCGTGAGCGAACGGCTCACCGTGACGGTTCCGCCCTGCGCGGCGGTGGTGGGCTGCGGAACTGGGCTGGGGTGAGGAGCGCCAGACGCCGAGGCCTCGGTGATCCGTACGGTGACGGGGATCCCGATGGCCGCGGCCACAACAAACGACCGGCCGTCCCTCGTCCACCTCATCGAGGTGCCCAGGGCGCCCGCCCAAGGGTTGCCCTCGGACGTGAAACCCGCGCCGGGCATCTCCTGCTGGTAGAACGCAGCAACCGCAGCAACATCATGCTTCGTCTCGTAGGCGATCATTCCGGGCTCGCGCACGACGCTGGCCGCATCGGGCATTAGCGGGAAGCCCGGCAGGGGCATCGGGCAGCCGGCGGGCCGTGCGGCAACGGCCCCGGCAACCAGCGGCTCCAGCTTGTACGTCCACTGATAGGTGCCTTCAGTGTCCGCGTCGAAGACGTCGTGCCCACCTGCAATCGAGAGGTCGTAGGCAAGGATCAGGCCGCCCGACCTCGCGGTGGTGACGCTGCCGGAGATCCTGGATTCGCCTCGTGTCGCCACTGACTGATCCGTGATGATCCAGGCGGAGGCTTCGATCCCGGCGACGGCCGGCGCGTCGCCGGCGGCCGTCATCACCTGGACCTTGGGCAGGAGCGATGCGGGCTCCACAAGCGTTGCGGTCTCACCGGGCGCCAGCGCAACCGCGACGCACGGGCTGTCGGACGACGCCACCCGGTATGCGGTGGTTGCGTCAAACGCCTCGGCGTCCGGCATCGGCGCAGGGCCGCTGCCAAGTCCGGCCTGCCGATACTCAAGCATGCGCGCGCCGGCCGCGCGGTTGGCTGTGAGCACGTATGTCTGCGACCAGGCAACGCTCGTGCCGCCTTGCGTGCCCGTGAACGAGATCGCCAGGGTGGCCCGATAGGCCTCGAGCGCATCGAGCCCGGCCGACGGGGAAGAAACGGCGGTTGGGTTGCCGGACACATCCGAACCCATTGGGACGGCGGACCCTCCCGGAGCCGGTGAGCCTCCCGGAGCGCTCGCGGGCGAGCCCGAGGCCAAGCCACTCGGAGCAGGAGTGGCGCCGCAGGCGGCCGACAGCATCGCCAGGGCAGCGAGCGCCAGTGGCAGGACCAACGACGGACGACGCCGCGTCATGGGGTGCCCTCGCGCACTTCGGTCAGCCGGATGGACAGGCTCCAAGCGGTCTGGTCCGGCGTGTAGAAGAAGCTTGGCGGCCCGTTGCTCACCCTGACGACGCCGCCCCGCAGCGAGTACTTGAGGTTGGTGGCCTGGTTCACCGTGAAGATGTTGCCGTCGGTGCCCACCCAGGGGGCTGGCGGCTTGTAGTTGATCTGGTACTGGTTCGTGTAGTCCGTCAGCTTGATGAAGACCATCTTGGGGAAGGTGGTCGTCACACTCTTCACCCTGATGCGGACGTCACCAAACTCGATGCTGCCCTCCCATTCGATGTCGTAGGAGCCGCTCACGGCCGGCTCCAGGGAGACGTGGATGGGCGCCTTGATCTGGTCCTTGGCGTACGCGGCGTACGTGCCAGATCCCTCGATCTTGAGCGGCTCGTCACCCTGCGGGGCGTCCGGGTTGGCGGGGGTCACGGTCCCCACCCAGTGCACCTCGGCGCCCACCACCATGGAGGCCTCCGTGATGATCGCGTACTCCTCGGTGTAGTCCACGGCGAGATCCCATCGGCACGGCTCCACACGGATCCGGAACTCCTCGGGACCTTCCTGGTCGTACCCCTCCTTGTCGGCACGCACCTGGAAGTTGATCTCGCCGGTGCGGGTGGCGGGCCACGTGATGGTCACAAGACCGGCGCTGTCGGTCCATCCGCGCTGGGACGTGCCCTTGTCGTCCGTCAGCTCAATGGCTGCTCCGAAGATTGGCAGGGGTGGGAGGTTGAGGTTGTCCTGCACCGCGCGAAAGACCATCGACATCGGTGCGCCCTTGCAGGCGTGATTGCCCCGCGGGATCCGCACGATCTCCACGCCGACGATGGGGTCCTCAGTGACTCGGATGCCGTCCGGCGTGGGCAGACCGCCCGTGCGCCCATGCTGGGTTGTGCTCCCAGCGGCCCCGCTCGCCGCGCAGGCCAACACCAGCACACAGGCCAGCAGCACTCGCGCCAGCGTCTTCACGCACCCTCCCCTGCCCGGCGCTTCACGCGGCGCTCGAGCCACTCAGGGAGTCCAGCGCGGAGCGGCCTTCGCGACAAGGGCCGTTTGGCCTTCCTCGCGCCCGTCAAGTTCAGCACCGGGGTATTCGTCGACGTGTGCGGCGTGGTACGCGGGTTTGGCCTGATCTACGCCACGAACGTCGTGCGTGGCGGTCAGGGGGTTGCGACAACCGGGGTGATCCGGCGTGTCGGTCCCGGGCCAAATGGCGGATGCATTCGACGCGGTCATCGCGAAGATTCGGTGGGTCGCGTCCCAGGCTCCTAGCTCGGAGGCATCTGATGCGACCTGCTCGCGGTCCCGCCATCCTGCTCGCCGCTGTCGTGTTCGTGGTTGCTGCCTGCGGTGGCGGCGGTGCAACGCCGGCGCAGAACCAGTCCGCTGCCCCCACGAGCGGCCCTGGAGCAACCGAGGAGCCGTCAGCCAACGGGGCCACCGAGGCCCCCGCCGCAGGCGGCACCTTCGACGCGTGCAAGCTCCTGACCATCGACGAGGTCAAGGCCATCACCGGCGCGGTGACCACCGCAGATCCGGAGGGGACCGACCTTGCGGACTGGGTTGCCGGAACATGCTGGTGGACCAGCGCCGACATGAAGGTCCGCTTCAACATCGACTACGGCGACAAGGCCAGCATCGCAAAGTCAACCTCGCCGTCGGCCCAAGAGCAGTTCGACATCACCAAGGCCGTCTACCAGAGCATGGCCGCAAAGGTCGACGATGTCTCGGGCGTGGGCGACAAGGCCTTCGCCTGGGAGGGCGGCGCCTACGCGATCAAGGGCGACAAGGCCATCATGGTGACGGCGATCTTCACCACCAAGGCGCAGGCGATCGAAATCCTGAAGGCGGCGATCGCGAAGATCTAGGCGGTCCCGGCGCTGACGCGAAGGGCCTCAATCACCGGCGCAAAGGCTTCGACGCTCGAGAGCCGGTTCGGCCGCAGCTGGACCTGGACGTGGTCCACGCCAAGGTCGCGATAGCGGCGCAGCCCAGCGGCAATCTGCTCGGCTGTGCCCCGGATTGGGTCGTCCCAGGATCCCCGGGTGTCCGGATCGTCATCCGGCAATGCCTCGGCGCCCATCTCCACCAGCGCTTCGGCGGATCGGCGGATGGAGCGCGGATCGCGGCCGGCAGCGCCACACGCGTCCTCAAGCGCAACCAGCATGGGGCGGAGCGCAGCCGGGGTGCGCATGCCCGCGTTCCACTCGTCGGCAAGTTCGGCACACAGGCGGAGCATCCGCGGCGCAGCAGCCCCCACCATCACGGGCAGGCCCGCAGGCCGCGGACCGCGCGGCTGGACCAGCGCCCCGTGCGCTGAGGCGACGCGGCCGTCGTGATCGGCACGGCCGGTCCGCAGCATGGACGTGATGATGCGCAGGCCATCCTCGAAGCGATCAAACCGCTGCTCCCACGGGAAGTCGTAAGCGTCAAACTCCGGCTTGTTCCAGCCGGAGCCAAGGGCGAGGATGACGCGGCCCCCAGAGACCTCATCGAGGGTTTCGGCCATCTTCGCCAGCAGCGCCGGGTTGCGATAGGGCACGGCCGTGACGTAGGTGCCCAGACGGACGCGCGATGTGGCGGCAGCCAACGCTGACAGGAGCGTCCACGACTCCCAAGCCCCGCCCCAGCCCGTGTCCGGGTCGCCAAACCCCACGTGGTCGGACACCCAGACCGCGTCGAAACCAACCAACTCCGCCGCTGTTGCCATCGCGGCGATGTCTGTCCAGCGCGGCGTCACACCGTCCATACCGCCCTCGGTGTACGGCAGGTTGAGGCCAAGCGATGGCCAGGCTGGTGCGGCGTGGGCCATGCGGTTCATCCTCGGTTTGGGCTGTCTGAGCTGCCTGGGCTGCCACGGCGAACACGCTCGAAATCGCGCCGCCCGCGCTTGCTGGGCCTGCCCTCCCCGCGGATGGGCATGATGTCGGGGTGGACCTTCTCCACCACCGGCGGGCTGTGGTCCACAAAGCAGGTCACGGCCACTGGGGCGCCGACTCGGTTCTCGATCACCCGTGTGACCTCAACAACGCGCTCGCGGTCCGCGATGTAGGCCTCCACCCGGGAGCCCGCACGAACCTTCGTGGACGGCTTCGCCGAGAGCCCGTTCACGCGGACGTGGCCGCCCTCGCACAGCTGGGTGGCGAGCGGGCGGGTCTTGACAAGGCGCACCGCGCACAGCCAGCGATCCACGCGGGTCTCGATGAGCTTCTCGTCGGGAGCAGCGTTGTCGGTCACGCGGTCAAGGATGGCATGGCTTGAGAAGCCCGGCGAGCGGGACCACTTGCTGTTCACACAGCGCCGCATGCGGGAGGCCTGCGGGCTGGGCGCTTCGGCGCCTTGGGTGACACAATTGCGCCGCCGCGGGCGCCAAGTCCACGGTCAGCGTCCGGTGAGGTCCCCTGTGCGTCCCCACAGCCAGAACCGCCGCAGGATGGTCGCTCTTGCGGCCGCGGCCATCATGCTCGGCGCCTGCACGTCCGCCGCGTCCGGGCCCCAGTGGTCCTTTCCGGCGAGCGTGTCGTCAGCGGCTGCGCCGGCGCAGCCTGCTGCCGCGACGTCCGCGCCCACATTGGCGCCCACGTCCCAGCCCACTGCCGCGACCACATCGCAGCCCACTGCCGCGCCTACCGCCGGAGCGAGCACCGGGCCCATCGGGGTTCCCGCCACGGGGACCGCGGTCTATGTGAGCGAATGGAGCGTGGGACTCCCCACGTCGATGCTGACCGGGCAGGCGAACCTCTCCATCACAAACATCGGCACCATGCCGCACGAGCTGCTTGTGTTCAGGAGCGATCTGCGCCCCTCTGCCTATCCCGTTGACAGCAAGGGCAACATCATCACGGATGGCCCGGGGATCACCCTCGTCAGCAGCGGCAACAAGATCGACCCCGGAGCAACCCAGCAGCGGGTTGTGGACCTGACCCAGCCAGGCACGTATCTCTTCGTCTGCAACCTCTCGGGCCACTTCAAGGCTGGCATGTTCAGGGTTGTGACCGTCACGACGCCGTCCGCGGAGCAGGCCTACATCCCGGCAGCGTTGAGCGAGTGGCATGTCGCCGTGCCCACGACCATCAAGTCCGGGACTGTCAACCTCGAGGCCGCAAACTTCGGGACCATCCAGCACGAGCTGCTGGTCTTCAAGAGCGCCCTCGCACCCTCTGCCTTCCCGGTGGACGCAGCCGGGAACATCGTTGAGGACGGTCCAGGCATCAACCTCGTCAGCGACGGCGCCAACATCGACCCTGGGTCCACCCAGACCCGCACCGTGGATCTCACCCAGCCCGGTTCCTATCTCTTCGTGTGCAATATCCCGGGCCACTTCAAGGCTGGCATGTTCTCGGTGGTCACCGTCACCCCGTAACAAGCGAGGGCACCTGGCACGGCCAGCTCGGCCGCGTCGCCCATGTCAGGCCTGGTACGCCCCCGCGGTGGTGGTGCCGCCGTGGCCGGTCCAGTTGGTGTGGGTGAACTGGCCGCGGGGCCGGTCCGTGCGCTCGTAGGTGTGGGCGCCAAAGTAGTCGCGCTGGGCCTGGATTAGGTTGGCGGGCAGGAACTCGCTCCTGTAGCCGTCAAAGAACGCAAGCGCCGAGGAGTACGCGGGCACCGGGATCCCTGCTGCCACGGCCGCGGTCACAACGCGCCGCCAGCCGGCCTGCGCCTGGTTCACCGCATCGGCGAAGAACGGGTCAAGCAGCAGGTTGTCCAGCTGCGGGTCCCGGGTGAAGGCGGCGGTGATGTCGTCAAGGAACCGGGCCCGGATGATGCACCCCTCGCGCCAGAGCGACGCGATGCGGCCCAGGTCAAGCTGCCAGCCGTTCTCGGCGGCGGCCGCCCGCAGGAGCATGAAGCCCTGGGCGTAGGAGACAATCTTGGAGGCGTACAGCGCGTCGCGGATGTCGTCCACGGCAACGTCAAGCCGCTGCGTTGGGCCGGTCAGGATCTTTGACGCCCGGACCCGCTCATCCTTGAGCGAAGAGACAATCCGCGCAAACACAGCTTCGGCAACCAGGGTCACCGGCTGCGCAAGCTCCATGGACGAGATGACCGTCCACTTGCCCGTCCCCTTTTGGCCGGCGCTGTCGAGGATGCGCTCAAGGAGCGGCTGCCCGTCCTCGTCGGTGAAGGCGAGGATGTCGGCGGTGATGCCCACCAGGAACGAGTCCAGCACGCCCTCGCCCCAGGTGCGGAACGTGCCCGACATCGCCGTGTGGCTCATGCCCGCCGCCCGCATCAGCGCGTACGCCTCCGCGGTGACCTGCATGTCGCCGTACTCAATCCCGTTGTGGACCATCTTCACGTAGTGGCCGGCGCCGTCCGCGCCCACCCAGTCGCAGCAGGGCGTGCCGTCGGGGGTCTTGGCCGCAATCGCCTGGAAGATGGGCGCCACGGCGGGCCAGGCCGCCGCGGACCCGCCGGGCATGATGGAGGGGCCGTGGCGGGCGCCCTCCTCGCCGCCCGAGACGCCGGTTCCGATGTACAGCAGGCCGCGCGCCTCAACCTCGCGGGTGCGCCGGATGGAGTCCGTGTAGAGCGAGTTGCCGCCGTCGATGATGATGTCGCCTGGCTCAAGCAGAGCGGCGAGGTCCGCGATGACGGCGTCAACCGCCGCGCCCGCCTTGACCATCAGCATCACCCGACGCGGCGCCTTCAGCGTCGCCACGAGCTCTTTGAGCGTTGGGCAGCCAATCACCGACGCGCCCGCTGCGGGCCCCGCGACAAACTCGTCCATAACCGCAGTGGTGCGGTTGTAGACGGCCACCGTGAAGCCGTGGTCGGTCATGTTGAGGACCAGGTTCTGGCCCATCACCGCCAGGCCAACAAGTCCGATATCGGCACGAGGGTTGCCGTTGCTGCTCACTGTGTCTCCTTGGGTTGCGCGTGCACAGCGCGGCTCCATGCCGTCGGCACCGCGCGGTTCGTCCGGCTCGCGTCGGACGGCGTGGGGTCTGCTAACGGTAGCCGGTCTGGGCGCAGCACCGGGCCGTTTCAGGGATGCCGCTCGCGGCGGCACGGGGCTGCGTCGCGGGAACTACTCACCGTGTTGAGTAGTTCTGTTCAGGACCCCACGGAGAGCAAGTCTCCCCACTGCGACCCGGCCTCGCGCGCCTGACGAGCGGGGTGGCACCGGTGGTGGTTGAATCCGCAGATGCAGCCACCTGACCGGCAGCCCCGCCTGTCGCTTGAGCGGATCGAGGCCGCCGCCTGCGCCATCGACGCCGTGTTCCTCAACACGCCGCAGTTCGAGGCCGAGCCGCTGTCGGCGGTGCTCGGGGCCCGCGTCGTGCTCAAGGTGGAGACCCTCAACCCCATCCGGTCGTTCAAGGGTCGCGGGGCGAGCCACTACATGGCGCAGTTGGCGCAGGCGGCGCCGGGGGCCGAGGTGGTCTGCGCAAGCGCCGGCAACTTCGGGCAGGCGATGGCGTACGCGGGGCGGGCGCGGGGCATCGCCGTCACGGTCTACGCGGCCGAGTCTGCGAGCCCGCTCAAGGTGGAGCGCATGCGTGGGCTCGGGGCCACGGTGGTGCTGTCCGGGGAGGACTTCGACGCAGCCCGGGCGGCGGCACGGCAGGCCGCGGCGGAGCGCGGGGCGCGGCTGGCCGTGGACAGCCTGGATGTCGAGACGGTTGAGGGCGCCGGCACCATCGGGCTGGAGCTGCAGCGGCTCGATCAGCCCCTCGACGTGCTGCTGCTGCCCCTCGGCAACGGCGCCCTGTGCAACGGCGTCGCCACGGTGATGCGGCAGCGGTCGCCGACAACCCAGCTCGTCGCCGTCGCAGCGGCTGGCGCGAGTGCCATGGTTGCGTCGTGGCGGTCAGGCCGCCTCGTGGAGCACGAGCGGACCGACACCATCGCCGACGGGCTTGCGTCCAGGTCGCCCATCCCTGAGGCACTGGCGGACATGCAGGGCCTGATCGACGACGCCGTCCTTGTCGCCGACGAGTCGATGGTCGCCGGCATCCGCCTGCTGCACGCGCATGCGGGGCTTGTGGCCGAGCCGTCTGCCGCGGCGGGCGTGGCCGCGATCCTGGAGGATCCCGCGCGGTTCCGGGGACTGCGCGTGGGGACGATCGTCTGCGGCGGCAACGTCGCCGAGGACCAGCTAGGGCGCTGGCTGGGCGCTGGCGTCTAGGGGGCGTCGCATCTCGCCTGGATGAGCCGCTGGCACAGGCTCCCAATCTGCGTCCGCTCGTCGGCGGTCAGGGGCGACCAGAAGAGCTGCTCCACGAGCGCGAGGTGCCGCGGGGTTGCCTCGTCGAGGACCGTGTGGCCCGCGGCGGTGAGGATCACCGTTACCTCGGTTGGCGAGTGACGGCTCCGTGTGACGAGCTGACGGGTCTCCAGGCGGCTCACCATGCGTGTCATTGCGCTTGGACTGCGGGAGACGGCACGCGCCAAGTCCGCCATTCGCATGGTGTGGTCGGGCGCGTTGAGCAGCCGGACGAGGGCGTCGAAGTCCGTGAAGCCAATCTGCAGGTGCTCCTGTAGGTCGGCGTCCAGCACCGCGATGAGCTCAACGGCGGCCTTGCGGAAGGCAAGCCAGGAGAAGCGGTCCGTCTCGGGGAAAGCCTCCCACGTGCTCTGGGCGGGACCGCTGTTACTCATAGGATTGAGTATTGCATGTGCAACAGACCTCGGCTATATTGCACGCGCAATACCACGTTCAGGAGACCCTCATGACCGCTTCCGTCCCCGAAGCCATGCGCAACCTGTTTGACGAGCCGGCGCTGGCGCACGTCTCGTACCTCAACGACGCGGGCCAGATCGTGACCTTCCCGATGTGGGTGGACTTCGACGGCACCAGCATCACCATCGGCTCGCCCGTGGGCTCGAAGAAGGGGCAGGCCATCCGCCAGCGCCCGCAGGTGTCCATCTCCATCGTCAGCACCAAGACCCCGTGGCACTGGCTGTCGGTGAGCGGCCGGGTGGTTGACATCGGGCCCGATGTGGACCTCGCCTGGATCGACCGCATGTCGGCCAAGTACGTGGGGCAGCCCTACCAGCGGCGCAGCCCGCGCGAGGTCTTCACGGTCGAGGTCGACCGCGTCGGGCACTCCGGCTCATGGGGCAGCTGACCGGGATGGAGATGCTGCGAACATTGCGCAAGGTGCGCTCGGTGCGCTCCTTTCGCCCCGATCCCGTGCCTGAGGAGCTCGTCACCGAGATCCTCGAGGTTGCGCGCTGGACGGGCAGCGGCTCCAACCGCCAACCCTGGACGTTCATCGTGGTGCGCGACCCGGCGACGCTCGACGCGATCGCCGCGGCGTCGCCCAACGTCCGCCACGTCGCCGGTGCGGCCGCCGCGATTGTCATCGTCATGGACGGCGGCATGCCCGAGATCGAGACGTTTGACGAGGGACGCGTCGCTGAGCGGATCCTGGTTGCGGCCACGGCGCTGGGCCTGGCGTCGGCAATCGGCTGGGTCATGCCGGCCGGGGCCGCACCTGTTGCGGCGCTCCTCGGCGTCCCGGAGGGCCGGCGCGCCCGGACGCTCGTCTCGCTGGGCTACCCCAGCGAGGAGGGAGCCCGGCCGAAGTCCGCCCCCGGCACCGCGCGGCG
>CAIXZV010000384.1 GCA_903924005.1 uncultured Chloroflexota bacterium
CGGCCAGCGCCAGCGCGTGGGGATCGCCCGGGCACTTGCCGTGGACCCGGAGCTCCTTGTGCTTGATGAGCCCGTCTCCGCGCTGGACGTGTCGGTGCAGGCGCAGATCATCAACCTGCTCGAAGATATCCAGCACGCCCGCGGCCTCGCGTACCTGTTTGTCGCCCACGATCTGGCGGTGGTCCACCACACGGCCGATCGGATTGCGGTGATGTACCTGGGCGAGATTGTGGAAGAGGGGCCGGTTGACGCGGTGTTTGAGCACCCGCGCCACCCCTACACCGAGGCCCTGCTGGCGGCGATCCCTGGCGAGGGCGGCGGTGCTGGCCGACGGGCCGGCCGTGCGCGGGGCGAACTGCGCACCGAGCTTGCTGAGCAGGCGGGCTGCCCGTTCCGCACACGCTGCCCGCTGCGCGAAGCCCGCTGCGACACCACGCCGCCGTTTGTGCAGTTAGACGGCGACCGCAAGAGCCGCTGCTGGCTGGCTACGGATCCCGGCTTTGACGCCGCGGAGGCCGCTGCCGCGATTGCACCTACCGCCGAACCCACCGCTACCGACGCCACCCCGGAGGCTTGACCATGACCGCGCCCGACCTCGTCCTTGCGAAGGAGCAGCACACGCTCGACTTCCGCGCCGAACACGAGCCAAAGGCGCGCGTTGCGCCCGGGTCCGTGGTCCGGTTTGAGACCGGCGATGTCGCCTACGAGCGGCTCTCAAAGGGCGAGGCGCTTGACGCCATCGGTCTTGAGACCTTCAACCGCGTCACCGGGCCGGTCTTTGTGGAGGGCGCCGAACCGGGCGATGCGCTGCGGATTGAGATCCTGGACGTCGAGATCCACCGCAGCTGGAGCGTCTGGCTGCCGGGCTTTGGCGCGCTTGGCGCATACACACAGGAGACAAGCGCCCGCCAGATCCCGCTCGAGGGCGGGTTTGCCGTGATCTCGCCGAGGATCCGGGTGCCCGTGGAGCCCATGATCGGCTGCATCGGTCTGGCGCCGGCCGAGGGCGTGGGCTCCACGTTCACGCCCGCGTACCACTGGGGCGGCAACATGGACCTGCGCGAGATGAGCCCCGGGACAACCGTGGACCTGCCGGTTGAGGTGGCGGGCGGCCTGCTGTCCGCGGGTGACTTCCACGCCGCCATGGGTCGCGGCGAGCCCACCTGGGTGTCGCTGGAGTCCGCGGGCGCATCCACCCTGCGCGTGTCGCTGGTCAAGCGGGCCGGGATCACGCATCCGATCCTGCGCCGGGACGGCACCATCCTGTTCCTGGGCCAAGGCGCTGATCTTGCGGCAGCCCATCAGCACGCCGTGGACCGCGCGTGGGCGTACCTCATCAAGGAGCGCGGCCTCGAGCCGTTTGAGGCGTACGCGTACGCAAGTGCTCGCCTGGAGATGCGGTTTGGCGGGCCGGCGTCAGCGATGGTCCTCGCCGGCCTTCCCGAAGACCTGTCCTGACCAGCGGAGTTCGTTCATGACTTCCCGCCCCGCCTTCCACGTCGGCCGCAGCCAATGGCATCTGGCTTGGGACAAGACGGTCCCGCCCATTGCCACCGTCGCTTCGGGCGACATCGTGTCGTTTGACGCGCTCGATGCGTCCAACGGCCAGATCACCGCGTCATCCACCACCGCAGACGTCACCACGATGGCGTTTGACCAGGTGGACCAGGTTGCGGGCCCCATCTACGTGGACGGCGCCCAGCCCGGCGACACGCTCCAGGTGGAGCTCCTCTCGTTTGAGCCTGGCGACTGGGGTTGGACGGCCAACATCCCGGGCTTTGGTCTGCTGGCGGACCAGTTCCCGGACCCGTACCTGCGCATCACCACGCTCGCGGGCGGTCTGGCTGAGTTCCTGCCCGGGGTTCACATCCCGCTGGCCCCGTTCTGCGGCGAACTGGGCGTGGCGCCGGGCGGCGATCCCCGCAGCACCATCCCGCCGGACGTCACCGGCGGCAACATGGACACGCGACACCTGACGGCAGGATCGGTCCTGTGGCTGCCCGTAGAGGTGCCGGGCGCGCTGTTCTCGCTTGGCGACGGGCACGCGGCGCAGGGCGACGGCGAGGTCTGCGGCACGGCCATCGAGACGCCGATGCGGGCGTCCGTCCGGCTCAGCGTCCGGCGCGACGTCCGCGTGACGGCACCGGAGTTCCGGACCGCGGGGCCGCTTGGGCAATCCACCAACACGGCGCCGTGGCTGGCGTGCGACGGCATCGGCCCAGACCTATTCGGGGCGGCTCGCGACGCCGTCCGCCGGATGATTGACAGGCTCTGTGCTGACCGCGGCCTGGCCCCGCTCGATGCCTATCTGTTGCTCTCGGTTGCGGGCGATCTGCGGATCAGCGAGATCGTCGATCAGCCAAACTGGATTGTGACCTCGTACTGCCCCACCTCGATCTTTGGGGAGCGGTAGCGGCCGCCTCTGTCTGCGCAGCACGCGTGACACGGGAGGTAGCCCGTCCTGACGCGCGGCGCTGCGTTCACCCGCGAGACGGGTGAACGGTTCCGTCGCGGAACGATCCGCCCGCGCCACGCACGGCTTGTCACGCGGGGGTGCCCCGAGACGCAACGGACCGTGCGCCAGAGGGGTGAAACGTCTCGGCGCGAGACCGTTCGCGCGCGGGACGGGTGAGGCGCGCGGCCGGCCCCAGGTCTGGAGAAGCTCCTAGGCGACATCCAGACCGAGCCGGTAGGCCATGATGGCCGCCTGCGTTCGGTTCACAACCCCAAGCTTGAGCATGATCTGGTGCACGTGCTTCTTGACGGTCACCTCGGCGAGGAAGAGTTCGCGAGATATGGTTCGGTTGTCTTCCCCGCGGGCAACGAGGCGGAGCACCTCCCGCTGTCGCACCGTCAATGCGTCTGGACCCTCCGACATGGCGGCGGGGTCAGAGTGTCCCTCGACCAGACCTCCCATGTTCGCCGGCACCACGTGCGCCGGCCGGCGCTGGAGTTCCAGCACGATGGTCCCCATCTCCGCCAGCGACTGCCGCAGAGCGAGGGCGCACCGGATGGCTGCGGCCCGCGGCTCCGGCGTGCGCCGCGTCACGTCGTCAAGGATCATCATCTGGCGCTCAATCTCCAACGCGAGATTGGGCTCGATGCCGCTGTAGGCAGAGACAGCAACCCATTCAAGCGCCGGCGGCGCCACGACGTCATGGCCAGCCTCGCGGGATCTCTCAGCCGCCAGATCCAACCCGCCCAAGTCGTCGTCGAATTCGCTGATAGGGAGCATGCGACCCGCCGCCGCAAGCGCGTCCTGCCCGGGGACCCGGCTCATCTCCCATGCGATGGCGCGGTAGATCCCGTAGGCGGAACGCATGCGGAGGGTGACGGTGCACGATTCCTCGCCGTCGCGCAACCGGGAGAGCGCGGCGTCCAGCGCCGGACGGTCAGCTGGGTGGGTCCGGTCCATGTATGACTGCGAGCCCAGCTCAGCTTCCGAAGCGCCGAACGCTCGCTCGCATGCAATGTTGACCCGCGTGAAGGACCCGTCGATGCCGACAACCGCCAGGAGGGCCGGCGACGAGGCAAAGAACCTGTCGGGATCGTGCTCAGCGAGCTGGTGTTCGGGCTTGACGTCAAACGTGAGCAGGTGGAGCCCGGGGACGACATTCGATGTGGCAGAGGCCGTGACACGGCACAGCTTCCCATCGGCACGGATGAACTCCATCTCGTGCAGCCCGGTCTCCGCCGTCTCGATGACGCCCGGCCAGCAGGACCGGAATACTCCGCCAGACTCGCCCGGGAGGAACTCGTCGAGCCGCCGTCCGACGAGGGCATTGCGGTCGTACCCGAGGATCTCTGACGCTGCGCGGCTGACCGCCCGGAACCGGGCTTCATCATCGAGGACAAGCACCGGCGCGATCGAGAAGGTGAAGACCGCCTCAAACATCGCCTCAGGCGGGAGCGGCGCTAGGGTCGTTGCTCTGCCGACCGTCAACGGACCTCCGATGAGCCGTCGCTGCGTGCTCATGACTGATGCCAACGCTCGGGGGAGCAATGCTCGGCGGTTCGCCACGTTGCTCCGAGCGAGCCCATGTGCCGATTGCGCGTCCCATCAGCGAGGGTTAGGCAAAGCCGCCTGCACGTCCCGCAACCGGACAAACGACCTGCCCCGTTTGGCGTCACCGAATGCCATCGGGGAAGATCCTTTGTACGAATGCGCCTACACCGTTGTAGTGGCCGCCGTCGCTACGGTGTAGTGTCGACAATCGGCAACACGTGGTCAACGCCCCCACTCGGGGGGGGGGTCGGCACCGCGACCGCAGCAGCGGCACGATTCGGCGGGTCCTAGGCCCCGGCTTACGCCCCGGGTCCGGACGGGGCGTGCTCACCAAGCAGGGTGCGCAGCCGCGCGGACCGCTCGTGCATCAAGACGGGTGAGCCGTCCTCAACCGCCTCCTGGAGCTCCACCAGGGCGTCTCCCAGCTCCTGCGCGGCGATGTGGTGCAACGCGGCGTCCAGCGAGGCGAGCGCCAGCCCGGTGGCCACGATTGCGCTCTCAGCCTCAATCCCCGCCTCAATCCGTCGGCGGTCGGATCGGTCGGCGTCGGCTTCGGCCTCAGCCTCCGCAATCAGTCGGGCGATCTCCTCTGGGTCCAGCTGCCGCGTTGAGACGAAGCGTGCGGACGCGTCGGCGCCCCCGGTGAGATCGGTTGCGTGGACGTGGACAATCCCGTCAACATCCACGTCAAAGGCCACCTCAACCTTCACCGTCCCGCGGGGTGCGGCGGGCAGGCCGGACAGCTCCACGTGTCCCAGCCGGACGTCCTGCGCTGCCAGTTCGCGCTCGCCCTGGAGCACCTCGATCCGCATCTCCGGCTGGTCGTCAACCGCTGTGGAGAAGATCTGGGACGCAGAGACGGGCAGGGTGGAGTTGCGCGGGACGATCCGCGCAAACAAACCGCCCTTTGTCTCGATGCCAAGCGAGAGGGGTAGAACGTCCAGGAGCACGGCGCGCTGGATGCGCCCCTGGATCATCCCGGCCTGGATGGCCGCGCCAAGCGCGGTGACAAGATCCGCGTCCAGGTACCGGTATGGCTCGGAGCCCATGAGCTCAGCCGCAAGCTTGCGGACCGCGGGCATCTTGGTCCCGTTCCCCACAAGGATGACCAGATCAAGCCGCGACGCTGTGAGGCGGGCGTCCGCAAGCGCCTGGCGAGTGGGCGGGACCAGCCGCCCGATGAGGTCGGAGACCAGCCCCTCCAGCGTCTCGCGCGTCACCACAATCTCGAGGTCCTGCAACCGGTCCGCCGGCTGACCCGCCAGCTGGTCAACCAAGCCCGCAACGGCCACCCGGGCCGTGGCGACGGACGCTGCCGACAGCCCAAGCTTGACCTTCTCGGACGCCTCAAGCAGACGGGCGCGGGCGCGGGGGTTGCCCGGATAGGCAATTCCGTGTTGCTCTTGGTATGACGTGGCGAGATGCGCCGCGACAACCGTGTCGAAGTCCACGCCGCCAAGCGAGCCGTCACCGCTGACGGCAAGGACCTCGAAGATCCCCTCGCCAAGCTCCAGGATTGAGACGTCGAAGGTGCCGCCCCCAAGGTCCCAGACGAGGACCGTGCTGGTCTCGTCCCGTCCCAGCCCGTACGCGAGGGCCGCGGAGGTTGGCTCGTTGAGGAGCATCGGCACCGTGAGGCCCGCCAGATCGGCTGCCTCCCGGGTGGCCCGCCGCTGACGGTCGTTGAAATACGCGGGGACCGTGAGGACGGCGTCGGTCACTGTTTCGCCGGTCCACTTCTCGGCATCGTCCTTCAGGGCGCGGAGAATGAACGCCGCGATCTCCTGCGGCCAGTACCGTCGCCCGGCGATGGTGATCCGCTCGTCTGATCCAAGCAGGCGCTTGACCGCGGCAATCGCGGTGCTGGGCTCCTCGATTGCCTGACGCTGGGCCGCACGCCCCACGAGAACGCGCCCGTCCGGTGCAAAGGCAACCACGGACGGCGTGGTCCGGTGCCCTTCGGCGTTGGGGATGGCGATTGGCTTCTCGCCATCAAGTGTCGCGATGACCGAGCGCGTCGTGCCAAGGTCAATCCCGATTGCGGGGCTAGGCAACGGCGGCCTCTTCCATTTCCGTCTCCACGGTCAGCTCATCTGCTTGTGCCTGGAGCTTCGCCTCGGCCCGCATCGAGGCACGGGCCCGGACGCGCGCGTCCCACTCGCGCATGGCCGGGTCAGCCATCATCGTCTCCATGCCGGCCAGCTGGGCGCGCAGGTTGAGTCCGACAAGGGGGGATCCCGGCGAGCGTGATCATGATGTCCGCGTGGATCACGAGGCCGCGGTCGAGGACGCGGTCCAGCAGGTCAACTAGGGTGGCTTCGGGGCGGATGACTGACGAACCCATGGCCGGTCAGCAGAAGCTGTACGGGGGCAGAGGACCCACCAGACGGACGGTGAGCCCCTCACGCCCGGACCTCTCAACCGCGAACGCCTGAAGATCCGTGGCCCGGACAAGCGCCACGAGACAGCTGAGGTTCACGGCCATCATGAGCTCGTCCGTGCCGCGCTTCACCGTCTCGATGGTGACGCGATCGGAGCAGGCCCGGGCCCCCGTGTAGACGGTTGTGACA
>CAIXZV010000385.1 GCA_903924005.1 uncultured Chloroflexota bacterium
CCTGCACGTTGCTGTCCAAACTGTGGTGCGCGCAGGAACCGCCGCCCGGGCACACTAGGCGTGACGCGACGTCCCAACCATGACCCGTCATCGGTCCACGCACATTTGAGGCCCGTCACCGCATGACCGTGCAGCAGACCCCAACCCCAGGCGCTGATCCAAACCCCGCGCCACGCCCGGGCGGGCTCCAGCCAATCCTTGAGGCGCGGGCCGTCACCAAGCACTATTCGATGCCCGGGGAGACCGTGGACGCCGTCCGCGGCGTCTCGCTCGCGGTGATGCCCGGCGAGTTTGTCGCGCTCATGGGTCCTTCGGGCTCGGGCAAGTCAACACTGCTGCAGGTGCTTGGCGGGCTTGATCAGCCCAGCGAGGGCGAAGTCTTCATCGAGGGCGAGCCCATCTCGCGGCTCAACGACTCGCAGGCCACCAAGCTCCGTCGCGACCGCACGGGGTTTGTCTTCCAGTCGTTCAATCTCGTGCCGCTGCTCAACGTGACCGAGAACGTGGCGCTGCCGTTCACCATTGCCGGGCAGGACCCCAAGTCCGCCGAGTTGGCCGCCCGGGTCAAGGAGGCGATTGCCTCGGTTGAACTCACCGGCAAGGAGCGCCACAAGCCGGACCAGCTCTCTGCGGGCGAGCAGCAGCGTGTGGCCGTTGCCCGCGCGATGGTCACCAGGCCCGCCCTGCTCTTTGCGGACGAGCCCACCGGCAACCTTGACTTCACCACCGGCCTCGACATCCTCAACGCGCTGTGGCGAGCCTGCGTGGATCGCGGCCAGACGGTGGTGCTGGTGACCCATGACGCAAAGGCCGCCGCCTACGCTGACCGCGTCTTCGTGATTGAGGACGGCCGCGTCCTCGACGAGATCTACCTCGGTCGCCGCGAGGACCATGCAGCAGCCCCCCTGATTGGGCGCCTCGCCCAACTCGGGCTCTAGCCGCTCGTGCGCGGCCTCACTCGCTACGCCTGGCGGTCGCTTGCCGCGCGCCCTGCGCGCAGCCTCCTGACGATCTTGGGCATCGCGCTGGGCGTTGGCCTGCTGGTTGCGTCGCTTGGCGTGAATGCCGGGCTGGACGCGTCGGTGGCCCGCACGGTTCAATCGATGACCGGGCGGTCGGACCTGCGTGTCTCGGCGTTTGCGGAGACCGGGCTCTCGGCAGCCACGCTGGACCAGCTTGCGGCGGTCCCGGGTGTGGCGCTCACGGCACCTGCCATCGAGCGGCGCTCGTACCTCTCGTCGGACCCGGGTCGGCCGACATCGGCGCAGCCGGTCACCGTCCTTGGGGTGGACCCCGTGCGCGAGGTTCGCATCCGCGATCTGACGCTGAGCTCCGGGAAAGGCCTGTCGGCCGACAACGCGGCTGAAGCCCTGGTCACCGAAGAGGTGGCACGAGAGCACGGGCTCCGGCTCGGCACCAAGCTCGGCATTCTCGGGGCCGGCGCACCAGTGCAGGTCACCGTTGTCGGCATTCTTGCGGGAGCCGGGCCCGAGGTTGGTTCGCAGGGTCTGACGGTGGTCATCCCCATCCGGACAGCGCAGCTGCTCGGCGTCCGTGATGGCGAGAAGCCGTCCACAAACCTCGCCGGCATCACCCGGATCGATGTCGCGATTGCCGCAGGCGCCACCCCCGACGGCGTTGTGAGCGCCATCGGCCAGGCGCTCAACGTTGAGCCGTACGTAATCACGCTGCCGCGCGACACGGCGGCGACCCTCCGGGGATCCACCAACGACATCCGCTCAACGATGGGGCTGCTTGCGGTCATCACGCTGTTTGCGGCCGCCATCCTCATCCTCAACACCATGGCCATGACGGTCGTTGAGCGTGTTAGGGAACTGGGTCTCCTGCGGGCGGCCGGTGCCTCGCGCGGCCAGGTGGTTCGCATCATCGTCTTCCAGGGACTGGCGCTCGGATTCGCCGGCTCCGCACTGGGCATCGCCCTCGGTCTGGTGCTTGCCTACGTCACCGCGGCCTGGCTCCGCGCCGCGGGCTCGCCCACGCTTGAGGGCCCGGCAATCACGCCACTGGTCCTGGCGGGCGGCCCCATCGCAGGCTTCGCCATCACCCTTGTTGCCGCGTTTGAGCCCGCCCGCCGCGCCGCCGGGGTAAGCCCGGTGGCCGTGCTGCGGTCGCGATCGGACCCAACCCTCCTTGTGCGCGCACATACCCGTTGGCTGGTTGCCGTTGTTGTTGTGCTGGCGGGCCTTTCCATGCTGCTGCTGCCCGGCGGCTCCAACAGCCTCAGCGTGCCGCTCCGCGCCCTGCTCATCAACGCCGTCCTTCTGGTTGCGGTGGTCATCATCCCTCCGCTGCTCGGCCCGCTCGCCTTCATTGGCGGCCTACCGTTCCGGCTCTTCGCAGGCTTTGAAGAGCGTCTCGCCCGGGCGGCGATCCGGCGAGACCCTGGTCGAACCGCGCTGACGGCCGGCGCTCTGGCTGCGGGTATCGCGATGGTTGTGGCGTTGTCGTCCATCGCCTCAACCACCCGTTTTGCGGCCACCGCTTGGCTGGCCGACGTGGTGCCGGGCGACGAGGTCCTCACCGCCATCTCGCCCTTCCCTTTTGACGGCTCGAAGATCGAAAGCCAGCTGCTGTCGATTGACGGCGTGGTACGGGTGACGCCGCTCGCCTCGTTTGACGTGGCGCGCAACGGCACCCGTCTGGACGCCGTGGCGATCCACGGGGCAGACTTCCTCGCCGATGGGCGCCTGACCTTCACCACCGGCGATCGCGATGCGGCCCTGCGTGCGCTCGACACTGGCGGTGCCGTCGTCCTCCCCGCAGCGCGGGCAGCCCGTCTTGGCGTGGGCGTGGGCGACCGGCTGCAGGTAGCCTCGGCGAGCGGGATGCTGGACCTCAAGGTGGTGGGCATCGTTGCGCGCTCGTTCCCGGGAAGAACCGGCGACGCGGTGATCGTGGGCTGGAACGACGCGGTTGCCCGCCTCGGCGTCGTTGGCGCGGACTCCATCGTGGTCCGCTATGACCCGGGCAAGCTTGCCGTCGCGCAGCCTCTGGTGGATGACATTGCTGCCCAGTTAGCCCTGACGGCCGCCCCCGCCTCGCGGATTGCGGGAGCCGTTGGGGACTCACTCGACAAGCTGTTCGGGTTGATGGACCTGCTCGCGATTGCCGCTGTGGCGATCGCCGGTCTCGGCATCCTCAACACGCTCTCGATGGACACGCGCCAGCGGCTGCGCGAACTGGGCATGCTCCGGGCCGCGGGCATGAGCCGCCGCCAAGTGTGGCGCAGCGTGCTGATTGAGGCTGGCGTTCTTGGCGCCGTTGGCGGGTTCATGGGCTGTGCGGCCGGGCTGCTCATCGGCGCCCTCCTCGGTGGCGCCGCAAACGGCGGGCTGAGCCTTAACCTGTCCATCCCGTGGCCCACGGTGGCGGCTGCGTTTGTGTCGTGCATCGTCCTCGCGATGGCCGCGGCCTTCCAGCCGGCCAGGATGGCTGGACGGGTCTCCATCGTCGCCGCTGTCCGCGGGGAGTAGATCAGGCCGCGCCCGGGATTTTTCACTGATCGCAGAGCGGCCAACCGGGTAGACTCAGGGACCAGCGAAGACCCGACACAGGGTCGGCCTTGAGGAGCCCCATGTCCTACGCCGTGCCGTCGCTCGTACGGGTGCCCCTCGCCGAGAAGGGCCTCACGATCGCGGACTTCCTCGTCCCTGTCCGGGTGGGGGAGCGGGTTTCGCCCATCGTGCGCCATGGCGGGCTGGTCGCTGCGGGGATTGCGCTGCTGTTCCTCGCCTCGCGGATCGCCATCCCCATCCCCGGAACCCCCGTCCCGTTTGTGCTCACCAACTTCGGGGTCCTCGTCGTTGGCGGATCGCTTGGCCTGCGACGGGGCGCCTTCGCCGCGCTGGGCTACGTCCTCCTCGGCGTCATCGGGCTGCCGGTGTTTGCTGAGAGCCACGCGGGCTTCGCGGTGCTGCTTGGCGCCAGAGGCGGCTACCTGGTGGGCTTCATCGCCGCCGCCGCGCTCGTTGGCCGGCTTGCGGAACTGGGCTGGGACCGGCGGTTTGGCGGCGCGGTTGGCGCAACGCTGCTGGGGACCACGGTGATCTACCTGATCGGCGTGCCGTGGCTGGCCGTCACAACCGGCATGCCGTTTGGCGACGCGATTGCAAAGGGCTTGGAGCCATTCGTCATCGCAGACGTCGTCAAGCTCATCGCTGCTGCGATCTTGTTCCCGGCGACATGGTGGGTTGTCGGCAGGCGTCCTAGCGACCGCTGATCGCGCGCACCAGTTCAGGCGTACCCAGCAGGGCGGGCAGGGGGCGAAGGGCGCCCGGCGCCACTCCGTCGTGTCGCGGCGCCAGCTCTCGCGCGTAGAAGTCCACGCCGTGCCAGGCGCCGGCCTTCCAGCCCACCTTGTCAAACTGGCCGATGCGGACAAACCCCAGCGTCTCGTGCAGCCCCACAGATGCGTCGTTGGGCAGGGTGATCCCGGCGATGACCGAGTGGTAGCCCTGAAGGGTCAGGACCCGGATCACTGCGCCCATGACAGCTCTCCCCAGACCGCGGCCCTGCGCCGCGTCCTGGACATACACCGTTGACTCGGCGGTCCAGTCGTACGCCGGGCGGTCTCGGAACCGGCCCGCGTAGGCATAGCCGCGGACGACGCCGTCCACTTCGGCAACCACCCACGGCGCGTACTCCAGCACCCTGGCGATTCGGCCCGCCATGTCGTCTGGCGTTGGCGCGCGCAGCTCAAAGGAGACCGGCGTGTGCTCGACGTATGGCCGGTAGATTTCGGCGACCGAGGCTCCATCGGCTGGAGTGGCGAGGCGCAGGCTGATCTGCTCCGGGGCTGGCATGAGCGCGATGGTAGCGCTACGCCATTGGACCAGCAGGCGGATGCCGCCCGGGTGATACTCGGACGATGACCCTTGTTGACGACGCCCCGACACCTGCACCCGCCCGCGGGGACGGCCCCGGACTGCTGGCAGCCATTGCTGCACGCGAGCCCTCCATCCGCATCCTCACGGACCCCGGGACCCGCGAGGCGCACCGTCGGGACGAGACCGCGTGGCTGGCCACCGGTCTGCCACTTGCCGTGGCCGAGCCTGCCACCACGGCCCAGGTTGCGGCGCTTGTGTCGTTGTGCGCGGAGTTTGGGGTGCCAATGGTGCCGCGGGGCGCCGGAACCGGGCTCTCCGGCGGTTCGGCCGGTATCGAGGGCGCGCTCACGATCTCGTTCATGCGGATGAACCGCATCCTCGAGATCGACCACGACAACCTCACCGTGACCACGCAGCCGGGCATTGTCAACGCAGACCTCAAGGCGGCCGTTGCTGCCGTTGGCCTGTTTTACGCACCGGATCCGGCGTCATACGAGACGTGCACGATCGGGGGCAATCTGGGCACCAACGCTGGCGGTCTGTGCTGCGTGAAGTACGGCGTCACGCGCGATGCGGTGCTGGGCCTTGAGATTGTCACCGCGGCCGGGACGGTTATTCGCCTCGGCGGGAAGAACGTCAAGGATGTCGCGGGTTACGCGCTGATGCCGTTGATCGTCGGCAGCCAGGGGACCCTGGCGCTGGTCACGGAGGCCACACTGCGCCTGCGCGCGGCGCCTGCCCCTCGCACAACGCTGCTCGCCTTCTTCCCCACGATCGACACGGCAGGGGACGCGGTGGCAGCAATGACAAAGGGCGGACTGGTGCCCGTGACCCTCGAGCTGATGGACCGGTTCACGGTATGCGCCGTGGATGACGTCCACCACCTGGGTCTGGACCGCGAGGCTGCCGCGATGCTGCTGGTGGAGTCCGATCTCCCCGGGGACGCCGGGATTGCGGAGATCGAGCAGGCCGAGGCTGCCTGCCAGACGGCGGGCGCATCCATGGTCCTGCGTGCTGCCGACGCCGTGGAGGCGGACTGGCTTCGTGCAGGGCGGCGCCTCGCGTTCCGGGCGCTCGAACAGTTGGGCGTCGCGCGGATGGAGGACATCGGTGTGCCGCGCAGCCGGATCCCGGACATGCTCCGCGCAATCGCCGTCGTTGCGGCCGAGCATGACGTCACGATCGGCACGTTTGGCCATGCCGGTGACGGCAACCTCCACCCCACGTTTGTTCTGGACCGCGACAAGCCCGACGAGGCCCTCGAGCGGATCGCGGCTGCGAAGGCCGCGCTCTACGAGGCCACATTGGAACTGGGCGGGACCGTCACCGGTGAGCACGGTATCGGCGCGTCACGCCAGGCCTGGCTCCTGCGACAGCGGGGCGAGGACGCCGTGGCGATGATGCGGTCGATCAAGCGTGCGCTCGACCCGGCGGACCTGCTCAATCCCGGGCGCGTCTTGGGCTGACCGTCAAGCGCCGGTTTGGCTTTCGGGTCCACCAGCCCCTATTTGCGGGTGCACGGGGTGCCCGCGCAGGGGCCCGTTGGCCCTCCCGGTCGACAGCCGCGGAGCCGACGATCCGCGCATGATCACCCGGCGCGTCCTCGTGGCGTTCTCCAGCCGAACTGGCTCAACGGCCGGGACTGCCTCGCTCATCGCGGATGAGCTGCGTTTGGCCGGTCTTGCGGTGGACTTGCGGGCGGCGGCTGAGGTTGAGAGCATCACCGTCTACGACGGGATCATCCTCGGAAGCGGCATGTTCCTCGCAAGCCGGGCCTCTGACGGCGGCGGCTTCCTCACGCGGTTTGCCGACACCCTCGCGCCGAGACCCGTGTGGCTCTTCTGCGTTGGGCCCATCGGACGTGAGGCCGCGGAAACTGATGGCACGCCGCGCGCCGCTGGACGCGAATGCGGCGCTGTGGCGGTCGCGAGGTCCATCGACGCGCGGGGCGTCGCCGCGTTCGGCACGCCGGGGCTCGGGTCTGCGTGGGACGCCGTGGCGCGCCTGCTCCCCGTGGACCCAGCCGACGTGCGAGCGTGGGCCCGAGCGATCGCAACTGAGATCCTGGCAGGCGGCCTGGTTCCCGCCCCTGCCCCCGGCTCCCGCCCTTCGCGCCACCACCGGTCGGCGCGCCTCGTGCGGCCCGGACTCGCCGCTGCCGGCTGAGCAGCCGCTAGACGGTCGAGCCACTCGCGAGCGGCACCACGCTGGACATGGCTGCGCCGCATGTGATCGTGGCGACGGGTCGTCGGCCTCGTGCCGCTTTCGCTGCGGGACACGTCGGACGGTCGGGGAGATCACGCTGCCAGATGCGCCTCGAGAGTCCGCCCGGGAGAACCCGCCAGGACCCGACGCTGAAGGGTCGGCGGGCTAGGCCGGCGTCACGCGCTCGCGCAACTCGGGGAACCCCGCCGCGCATGGCGCGTCGAGCGCCGTGCGGACAGCCTCTACCACCGCACGCCGCCGATAGGGCTTCTCCAGCAGCACCAGCCCCGACTCGATGACACCATCAAGGTCAACGCCGGCATACCCCGACGCGAGCACGATTCGAATGTCCGGGAGCTCGGTGCGTGCCCGCTTGGCGAGTTCAAAACCGCCGTACGCCCCGGGCATCATCACATCGGTGAGCAGCAACCTCGGGCGGATGGCTCGGATGATTTCCAGCCCCTCGGGGCCGGACGACGCGGTATGGACTCGATAGCCCGCCGCGCGCAGCCAAGATGACGCGATATCCCGCAGGCCTGCCTCGTCGTCAACCACGACGACGTGCTCGGTGCCAGTCACGCTCACCGGCGCCACGGGTGCCGGCGCCACAGGGACCTCACCGCGGACGGGCGGCAGGTGCATCGTGACGGTGGTTCCTGCGCCCACAACTGACTCGATGCCGATACCGCCACCCGACTGGACGGCAAAGCCTTGGACGATGGCGAGACCCAGACCGGTGCCGCCGGCGCGCGTGGTGAAGAACGGCTCGAAGACACGGGCGAGGACCTCGGGCGGCATCCCAATTCCATCATCGGTCACGCTTACCGAGGAGCCCGTGTCGAGGGTGCGGCTGCTCACGCGGATGGTCCCCCCGTACGGCATCGCATGGGCGCTGTTGATCACCAGGTTGAGCACGCAGTTTGTCAGGCCGCCCTGGTCCACATGGGAGAGAACCCGCTCGGGCGCAAGGTCAAGCACAAGGGTGATCTCGTTGCCGGCAGCCTGGCCGAGCAACGGGGCAACCTCGCGGAGCGCCTCGTTGACGTCGATATCCGCCGGGGCAAGCGCTTGGCGCCTCGCCACCGCGAGCAGAGCCTTGGTGATCTCCGTGCCCCGAACGCCGGCGTTGATCGCCATATCCAGAAGCGTCTGGACATCCGGACGGTCCTCGAGATCGTCGCGGGCGAGATCCAGCGTCCCCACGATGATGCCCAGCAGGTTGTTGAAGTCGTGGGCAAGCCGACCGGTGAGGTCGCCGATAGCCTCGCGTGCACGCGCCCGGAGCAGCTCGTCGCGAGCGTTTCGGCGATCCGTCACATCGCGGACGAAGCATGCCACGCTCCAGCGCGCCGAGGTTGGCGAGACGGCCATCGTGATCTCAACGGGGAGGCGTGACCCGCCAGCCCGGATCCCCACCAGCTCTAGCGTGAGCGACTCCCCCTGAGTGGGCAGCCCGGCGAGCACCCGCTCCATGCCGGCGGCTGATCGGTCGATATCGGCACCGATGCGCGGCACGGACAGCAGGGTTGAGACACCACGCCCGATCGCCTGGCTGCGCGGCAGCTGGAACAGCCGCTCGGCCTGATCGCTCCAGTCCACGATGCGGCCAGCTTCGTCAAGCCCGATAAAGGCGTCTGGGGACGCAGCGAGCACGCTCCGCAAACGTGCCGCCGCTTTACCGAGCGCTCCCTCAAACCGGCGACGCTGGATTGCGTACAGACCCACGGCCGCAGCCGCCGCGGCGGCCGTGAGCGCAATCGGCAGCGGGTTGGTGGCGACCTTGGCGCCGTAGGTGGGTCCCGGGAGCAGCGCAAGGAGGAGTCGCCGATCGCCGAAGGACACGTCCTCCAATATTGCCGATGGATCGTCAGCCCCCGTTACATCCGATGTGGCGGTGGCCGGCTGCTGCGGGCTATGCCGGACGGCGGCGAGCGCGGCATCGGCACGTCCAACCGTCCCCAGTGCCCCGAGATCGAAGAGGTAGACCGAGATGTCTTCGCCGCTGAGCCCCAGCGTGGCGCGGTCCAGGAGTTCTTGGGGACGGTAGATCGCCACGGCCACGCCCAGGAATGCGGCCCGTCGCTCCAGGGTGTTTGGAGGGACCGCACCGCCGGCATACACCGGGACAAACAGCAGGACGCCGCGGCCACCGATGGTCAGGTTGACGGGCGGGGTTCCGACGTAGCGCCCGGTGTCGCGGGCGGATTCAATCGCGAGCCGTCGGGTTGGATCGGCGCCCATGTCCAGGCCAATGACGTCGCGGTTGTCGGCAAACGGCTCCGCATACAGGACCGGGAAGAAGTCGGCGCGGCTGGACGCGGGCACGCGCGCCCCGTCGGGGCCAGCCTCAACGATGGCGAAGTCCAGCGAACCCGCGAACTGTACTCGTGCCTCGAAGTCCGACCTAGCGGCTGCCGGGACCATGGGGGCCCATTCCAGCGCCACCAGCAGCACGTTGTCCAGCAGCGGCGCCGAGAACGCGTCGAAGCTCGCCCGGGTCACCCCGTCGGGTCCCAGAGTAGAGATGAGGCCAGCCACGGAGATGGGCGGGACGGTGAGCCCCACCGAGCCGCGGTCAAGCAGGCCCGTCGCTTCGGCTGCATGCGAGGCCAGCTGCTCGGCAACCACCCGCCGGTTGGCATTGCCGGTAATGGTCCACGCGCTGGCGGCGGCCACCACGATTGCGCCAATCGCGATGGCCAACACGAGATCGCCCGCTGCGGGGCGGAGCCGCTGCCAGCGCTGCTTGGCGCTCATCGACAGCGTGAGTCCCGCCACCGGGGCGCGCTTGGCGTCATCCGGCGGCGCTCGGCGCGCCCATCAGCCCAAGGTCCGCGGGCCAGGCGGGGCGGGCGACGTGGTAGCCCTGGGCAAGGTCGCACCCCGACTCGCGGAGCCAGTCCAGGATGCTTGGGTGGTCCACACCCTCGGCGACGGACCGCAGGCCAAGGGCCCGCGCCAGCGTGATGGACTGCGCGGCGATTGTCCGCGCCCACGGGTTCTGGTGGATCTCGCTCACAAAGCTGCGGTCGATCTTGAGTTCGGTGAACGGCACCTGGTTGAGCCGGTCAAGGCTCGAGTGGCCGGTCCCAAAGTCGTCGATCGAGAGCTGGAAGCCGCGCATCCGGAGACGGGTCAGCGTGCTCAGCGCAGCCGGACCCGTTGCAGGCGCCACCTCGGTCACCTCGAGCACAACCTGGGCAGGATCGAGATGGGCGGTCGCCACGGCGTCAACGATGAGTGCCGCGAGTCCGGGATCCGTGAGCGCGAGCGGATGCACGTTCACCGACAGCGTGAGCTCTCGGCCTGCGCGGGTCTGGATACCGGTCCACTCGCGTGCTGCGCGCCGCACGACAGCACCGGTGAGGTCTGCGGCAAGCAGTTCGTCCTCCACAAGGTGCAGGAATTCCCCTGGTGCAAGCAGGCCGCGCTCCGGGTGCTGCCAGCGGACCAGGGCCTCAGCGCCAATCCATCGACCGGTCTGCAGCGACACCTGTGGCTGGTAGGCAAGGCTGAGTTCGTCTCGGACGATGGCGCGTATCAGGTCATCACGCGTGACCGGCACCTGTAGGTCCGGGGCTGTGGATCCGTGGCCGCGCTCTGCCGACGGGGGCAACCGGTCCGCAGGCTGGCCAAGCAGCTCCCGCAGTTCGGTGGCCCTGAACGGTTTGTGGACTTGCCCGCGGACGCGAAGACCAAGTTGGTCCGCTACGCGTCGGGCGGAGGCGATGACCCGCTCGTCCATGCCGGAGATCAAGATGATCTCGGGCGCGCTCCCGATGTCGGCGAGGCTTCGCAGGAGCTCCACGCCGTCGGTGCCAGGCACCATCAGGTCAAGGGTGACAACGTCCACCGGGCCGTCGAGCGCCGCCGCGAATTCAGCGGCCGTGGTCACGAGACGCGCCTCGTACCCGGCGCGCCGGGCGATCTCCACCACGACGCCGCCCATCACTGGGTCGTCGTCAAGGGCAAGCAGGTTCACGGTTGGTGGACGTCCGTCGTCTGCCGTCATGTCGTGTGGTATCGGATTGCTCGATCTAGGTGGAAGGGACCCGTCCACGGTACGGTCACGCGAGCGCCGCGCCTAGCCAGCGTCACCCCGACCGGCTGTGGGCTCGCGCGCCACAGAATCGAGCGTTCTTCCTACACGACGTAGGTAAAGCCCATCGTGGCGGATCGAGGAACAAGACGCCGTTTGGGCTTGCGATCCGACGGCGGGCCTCAGGTCCCGGGTCCAGCATGAGTGGAGACCGGAAGCACGCTCTCCTGGGCGTCGGTTGATGGGACGCAAACATGACAGACATCAGCGAACCCGAGACGGGCCATCCGCTCCAGACGCGCCGCGCGCTTTTGGCAGGTGCGCTTGGCGCGGCCGCAGCATGGACTGCCGGTCTGTTCGGGATTGTGGCGCCGGCAGCGGCGGCAAGCGGTGGCGCCGCCCTCCTGGGCACGGCAAACACTGCCTCTGCCACAACCACGATCACCACAACCAGTGGCAACGGCATCGCCGGCACGGGCGTGATTGGTGTCAGCGGCAGCAGCAACTCCACGGCCATCACCGCTGCAGGCGTGTACGGCATGTCGTCGTCCACGGCCAACTACGGCGTCTATTCCTCGGGCAAGCTGGGTGTCGTGGGCCCAATCGAGATGGCCACCCTGACCATTACCAACTTCGCCGGTCCAGGCGCTGGCAAGGCCTTCCTGTACGTCAAGACCAACGGGGCCGTGACCGAACTGCACGTCAAGTTCCCCTCTGGCGTCGACAAGATTGTGACGTCGGGCTAAGCCATGATGACCGTCGGACGCGCCGCTTGGCCAAACCCGGTCCGCCGCACCAGCGGCCGATCCCTGCTTGCACCGCTTTCCACGCTTGGGCAACTGGGCCGCCGCACGGCCGCCGTTTCCGCGGAGGCCGCTGCGGCCTCGTCAGGAGCCGCGACGAGTGATGTCCCGCAGCTCTATGTCCGCCACGCCGACGGGCACGCCGAAGTGCGTATCAAGCTTCCTTCGGGAGCGGACCTGATCATTGCGCGAGGGTGACCTCATGGACCACACCAACGCTCAGCCCCAGACGCCCGGCCGCCGGAACGTGCTCGCACTTCTGGCTGGATCCGTTCTCGCGACGCTTGGCCTAGCCCGAGACGCGCGGCCCGCCGCCGCTGCCGCGGCCACGGTGCTCCTGGGCACCGCCAACAAAGCCACGGTGTCCACATCGATCACCACCACCGTCGGGACCGGGCTGGACGCCAAGGGCGCTGCCTACGGCGCCTACGGCACGGCCATCGGGACCACCACCACAGCGATGGGCGTGTCGGGCACCGCCAAGGCCACGTCTGGGTATGGTGTGATGTCCAACGGTCGGCTTGGCGTCACGGGACCCATCGAGATGGCGGTCGTCACGATCGCCTCGTACGCCGGCCCGGCTCCCCTCAGGGCGTATCTGTACGTGAAGACCAATGCCAAGGTGACGGAGCTTCGCGTGAAGTTTCCGTCGGGCGTGGACGTCTCCATAACTTCCGCCTGAAGCCGGCACAGCGGCGGTCTTGCTGCGGTCTTGCGGGGGCGGCTTAGTATCCGGGCATGGCCCACGCAGATCCCCCAGACGCCTCCGGCAATCGCCTTGCGGGCGAGACCAGTCCGTACTTGCTCCAGCACGCCCGCAACCCGGTGGACTGGTACCCCTGGGGCCCCGAGGCGCTTGCCCGGGCCGCGGCGCTGGACCGGCCCATCATGCTGTCGATCGGCTACGCCGCATGCCACTGGTGCCACGTCATGGAGCGCGAGTCCTTTGAGGATCTCGATACGGCGCGCATCCTGAACGGGGGTTTCGTCCCCATCAAGGTGGACCGCGAAGAGCGCCCGGACCTCGACCAGCTTTACATGGGCGCGGTGCAGGCACTCACAGGTCAGGGCGGCTGGCCGCTCACCGTGTTCCTGACGCCTGCTGGCCAGCCGTTCTACGGCGGAACGTACTTCCCGCCGGCCCCGCGCCACGGGATGCCGGCCTTCCCCCAGGTCCTTGACGCAGTGCTGCGCGCCTGGACTGGCGACCGCTCACGTGTGACCGAGACCGCCGCCGCCGTGGTTGTGGCGCTGGGCGAGACGTCCGTCACGGGCGCCGCCGAGGCCGGGCTCCCTGGGCCATCGCTGTTGACCGATGCGGCGGCCGCGGTTGTGGCGGCATTTGACGGCGTCAACGGCGGCTGGGGCCGGGCGCCAAAGTTCCCGCAGCCGATGCTGGTGGAGTTCCTCCTGCGTCGCCACGTCGCCACCGGCGATACGCGCGCGCTCGCGGTTGTGCAACGCGCCTTGGACGCCATGGCCGCGGGCGGTCTTCGCGACCAGCTGGGTGGCGGCTTCCACCGCTACGCCACGGACGCGGCATGGCTTGTCCCGCACTTTGAGCAGATGCTCTACGACAACGCC
>CAIXZV010000386.1 GCA_903924005.1 uncultured Chloroflexota bacterium
GTTCCGGCGCGGAACGATCCGCCCGCGCCACGCACGGTTTGTCACGTGGGGGCGCCCCGCGGCGCAACAGACCGTGCGCCAGAGGGGTGAAACGTCTCGGCGTGAAACCGTTCACCCGCGGGGCGGGTGAGGCGCGCGGCCGGCCCCGGGGGCCTATGGCTCGTTCCGCGGAGCTGAGCGCGCAGTTGAGTGCCGGCGTCAGCGCGGGCGTCAGCGGACGTCTCGCAAACCCCGGGGACGACATCTAGCGGGCGGGGGCCCCACAGGAGATGCACGCCGAGCCGCCCGGCGGGAGCGGCAGACCGCAGCGCCAGCACGTGGCCGGGGCTGCGCCAGTGGGCGACGCACCCCAAACCGGGGGCGGGGCAGGCGGGATGGCAGCTGGCGGCGGGGCAGGCTGCGCTGCGACGCCTGCAGGTGGCGGGGCCGGAACCGGCGGCGGAACCAGGGTGACGGGCGCGACAACCGGCGGCGGAACCAGGGTGACGGGCGCGACAACCGGCGGGGCAGCGACAACCGGCGGCCTCGCGACAACCGGCAGCGCTGCGGGAACCGGCGGCCTCGCGACAACCGGCAGCGGCAGCGTGGCGACCGGCGGCTGCTGGCTCCACAACTGCTCCGCGGGCACCCCGGCGCGGAAGTCGTGCTTGCACTTGGGACACGCCTGGAGGACCGTGGCCTTGAGCATCTCGCCGCACGTCGGGCAGAACGTGACAAGGCGCTCGTCCGCCTCCATGCCCTGGCACTTCGGGCAGACGTAATCCGGGTCAAGCTTCTTGAGCCTGAAGAGCTGGCCCAGGAGAATGAACGGCTGAACACCGCCGCGCCCAATCGTCGCCCCGGCGGCCCCAACGATGGTCCGCAGGCGCTCATTGCGCTCCCGAAGACGCTCGAAGTCCTCGTTCGTGATCTTCTCGAGACGGCAGGTGGTGCAGGTGTGCAGCGTACGGGCCGGCAGGGTTGCCCGGATCTGCGCCTGCTGGTGGAGGAACCCGAAGACAGGCTCCTCGGAGGGCGCGAGCTCAACGGTTGCCGCTGACGCCCCGGCTGCGTTCAACACGGACTCCACGCGGGCCGCAAAGGCTGTCACGTCGCCGCGGAGGTTTGCCGGCATCGAAGCTGCATCGGCAAAGACCATCGCCGCGATCCCAAGGTGGGCCTGCACCTCCTCAAGCGTCAGCACCGCCCAGCCCGCAGAACCGTGGACGATCACCGTCTGGATGTCGTCCCACGCCTCGGGTGCCGTCTCGCGCGGACCGCCCTCCAGCACTTCGCCAGCCTTGGAGAACACGGCGCCCGTCGCCTGCACGCCCTTGGCGGTGACGGCGTCGAGGACGCCGAGATCGCCGCCCTTTGACCAGAAGGTCGGGGCGGCAAACCCCGCCGAGGCGGCCGGATCGAGCCGCGCGAGCGCTCGGTCAACCTCACTGGCGACGCTGCCCAGCACATCGCGGTACGTCTGGTTGAGACCCCAGGCGCGGCCCGCAAGGTTGAACTGGGCGTCCACCAGATGAACGTCCAGGCGACAACCGCCCGTTTCTGCTGCAAGGTCAAACATCGCCGCCATCGGCAGCATCTTGGGAGGGATCATCATTCCCGAGAAGATGCGCGAGCCGCGCTTGGCCTCAATCCGCGTGAGCTGCGAGGCGGTGACTTTGAAGCCGCCTTCGCGAAGCACAGCGAGGATTGCGGCATGGACGGCGCCCGGGTCAACCGGGAGGCGGCGCTGGAAATCAAGCCCCAAGGCGGGCATGGCGGCGAACCTCCGGCGCTCTAGGCTTCGGACGAGGTGTCCACGGGGGCCGCCACCTCAACCGGCGCTGCGGACGCGCTGCTGTCATAGGTGGCCGAAGCCCCCGCGTCGTACGTGGCTGTGGTGCCCGGGTCGTACGCGGCCACGTCCGTTGCGGCGGTGTCCACTGCCGCGCCTGCGTTGTCCATATAGGTGGCGCCGATCCCGAGGTCTGTGCTTGCGTGACCCTCGTACCCGTCGGCGATGCCCGAGGCCGTCTGCGCCGCGGCCATGTCGTGCTCGTAGGCGTCCGTGTTGCCGTAGGCCAGCCACTCCTGAGCGGACTCAACGTAGCCCGCGGCGGTGGTGTCCCAGCTGGCAGCCGTGGCGAGATCGCCCTGCGACCACTGGGCCCACGAGGCCGCCTGGCCCGCGTCGTAGCTCGCGTCGGCCACCGCGCCCGCGGCATCGTCCGGCAGCGCAGAGGTGTCGATCGCCTCAACCCCCGCCTGCACGCCCGACGCCGTATCGCCCATGGCGTCACCCGTGGCATCGAGAGCCGGGGCATCGGTCCCGGCGTCGCTCACGTAGTCGCTCCAATTGCCGTCGGTCACAGAACCATGCCTCCCCGGTGATCAGCGCCTTGGTTGCCGGACTATACGCGTCCGGATGGTGACGGACCTACTATGGGGGCGCCGGGCGTCTGCTGCACAAGCGCTGCCCCAAACGCCACACAGAGCATGTCGGAGGGTCTCGTGCCCCGCGCAATGCGCGAAATCGATCGCTACAAGCGCGCCTCGCGGCGGGAGCAGTTGGCTGACGAGCTCCGCGTCCTCGCCCGAAGCCCACGCGTGCTGCTCGTGCTCTTCATCCTGTTTGGCGGCTGGCTGTTTCTGCGGCTGACGACCCCCACGCTGGTGCGGCTCGAGGACCTTGCTGTCGGCAACTGCCTGCACGTGCCCACCAGCGCCAACGATGACGTGACCGCCGTTCGCCCCATCGGCGAGGCAGCCGAGGTGTCCATCGTGATGGCCGGGCAAGGGGCCGCCATCGCGCCCTGCACGGCCTCACACAGCCACGAAGTGCTGGCGGTGTTCACCGATGCGGACAGCCCGGGCACTGCCTTTCCTGGCGACAGCGTGCTGCAGGGGCGCCACGTCGCCGAATGCAACGCGGCGTTCGCCGGTTATGTGGGCCATCCAGTCGACATGTCGGCGTTTGCGCTGACGATCGTGGCCCAGCAGATCGATGGCTGGGAGGGCGGCCGCCGCGCCGGCGCGTGTCTGGTCAGCGATTCGGCGGGCCAGTTCCTGACGGCATCGGCCAAGGGCGCCGGGCGCTAACGCCGCTAGCCGAAGCTACCGCCGGTAACCGCAGTTACCGCGTGGTAGCCGCAGTTACCGCCGGTAGCCGCAGTTACCGCCGGTAACCGCAGTTACCGCGTGATCAGCGCCCCGGGATCAACATGGTCGCGGCCCATCAGCGCATCGAGGTCCAGATCCGAGGCGTCAAGCAGGGGGCCCGGACGCTTGAGCAGATAGCCCTGGCCCGCGCCAAACCCGTGGCTCATCACAGACTCGAGATGCTCCGGCGTCTCGATGCCCTCTGCGACAACGGTCATGTTGCTTTGGCGCGCGATCTCTCCCAGACCGCGCAGGATCACGTCCGACCCCTTTGAGGCGGCCGATCGCACCAGCCACATGTCGATCTTCATGACGTTGAAGCCCAACTCGGCCATCCACTTCCACTGGGTTTTGCCTTCGCCCACGTCGTCGAGCGCCGTCCGCATGCCATAGCGGCGGAAGATCGCGATCACCTCTTTGAGGTGCTCCATGTCGGCCACGTCGTCGCGCTCGGTGAGCTCCAGCAGGATGCGCGATGGATCAATCCCGTAGCGCCGCGCCAGATTGATGACCTCAAACGGGCTGAACGCCTCCGTCTCGAGCGTGCGGGGCGACAAGTTCACCGAGAGGTACTGCGACTCCGGGAGCCCCATGGCGCCGCTCATCACAACCTCGAGACACGCCATGTCCAGTTCAACCGTCCGGCCGCTCTGCTCGGCGGCGTTGAACATCACGCTTGGGTTGGGGAAGCCGGTGTCGGGCTTTGGCCGCACGAGGCCCTCGTAGCCCAGAACCTTGCCGTTGGTGAGGTTGTAGATGGGCTGATACACAGGGGTCATGGCACGCGTTGCGGCAACCCGCAGGATCGACGCACTCAAATCCTCGAGGGTGTTGGCGTCCACCGGCACCGGGTGACGGCGCGCGTCAAACAACTGAACATCGGTCCGCCCGTGGTCCTTGCCCCAGCGGAGCGCGGCGTCGGTCTGGTCAATGAGCTGCTTGCGATCGGTGGAGGGCTCGGGGAACGCCGAGACACCAAGCGTCAGCGAGAACTTGGGCGCATTGCCGGCGCCGCCGATGCCGCCGTCCAGCGCCGAGGCGAGGATCCGCTTGGCGATCAGCACGCCCTCTTCGGGTCCGCAGTCCAGCAGCACCACGGCAAACTCGTCACCGCCCGTGCGAAATGCCTGGTCCCAGCGGCGCATGTTGCCCGCGATGATCCGGGCCGTGGCGCGGAGCAGGTCGTCACCGGCGCCGTGCCCCTTGGAATCGTTCGTCTGCTTGAGGTTGTCCACGTCAGCAACGACCAGCGCAAAGCGGCGATGCTCCGCTTTCGCGGCCGCGAGTTGCTGGTCCAGCTCCTCCATGAACGCCCGCATGTTGCCAAGGCCGGTGAGGCTGTCGCTCATGGAGTCCACACGGGCGCGTTCAAACTGCTCGCGGATGGTGCTTCGCTCGCGGTCCAGCTTCCCGATGGCCATCAGCACCGGCCGCAGGCCAAACAGGGCGATGAAGGCACAGACAGCCAGACCGGCCCCCCCGTAGACCGTTCGGGCGAGCTGCCCCTCGGCCACGGCAAACGCCAGCCAGCTCGCCAGGAGCACCCACGGCACCGAGAGCAGCGCGAACCAGGCAACCACCCAACGTCGAGCGCGTCGCGCGGTCTTTGTGCCCCGGTTCTTGCTCTTGGTCTTGCTGATGGCCGCTGCCTCCGCCGCGAACGGCTGTGTCGCACGTCGTGGTGCTGTTACGCACCGGTGGGTCGCCAGCGCGTCACCCAAGTTGTACGGCCTTCGGTACGGGTGCGCAGCGGTACGAAGGTACCGTTGAGGTATGCCCCGCGCACAATGGCCCACACGACACGGCGGCGGCGGTAGTCTGACAGCCACTCCACGCAGAACACCTACGGAGCCACGCATGCGACTCGACGGCAAGGTCACCATCATCACGGGCGGCGGCAGCGGTATGGGCCGCACGGCGTCGGAGCTCTTCGCGAAGGAGGGCGCCCGGGTTGTCGTGGCGGACTTCGCTGAGACGGCCGGCGAGGAAACCGTTGCCCTCGTCCGCGCGGCCGGCGGTACGGCCACCTTCGTGAAAACGGATGTGTCTGACGAGGCGAGCGCCCGCGGCATGGTCCAGCACGCCATCGCCACCTACGGCCGCGTGGACACGCTGTACAACAACGCCGGGATCATGCCGGAGGCGGACCACTCGGTCATCGACACCGACGTCCCCACCTGGGACAAGGTCATGGCCGTCAACGTCCGCGGCGTGTTCCTGGGCTGCAAGTACGCCATCCCCCAGATGCTGGAGCAGGGGTCGGGCTCCATCATCAACATCGCAAGCTTCGTCGCCATCCTTGGCTGCTCGGTCCCGCAGGACGCGTACACGGCGTCCAAGGGCGCGGTCCTGGCGCTGACCAAGAGCCTGGCGGTCCAGTTCGCGAGGAGCGGTGTGCGCAGCAACTCCATCTCGCCGGGCCCCATCGAGACGCCGCTCCTCATGGACTGGCTGCTCAAGGACGAGGCCGCCAAGAAGCTCCGCCTTGACCGCAACCCGTCGGGCCGCTTTGGCAAGCCCGAGGAGATCGTCAACGTCGGGATCTACCTGGCGTCGGACGAGTCTCGTTGGACCAATGGGTCAAACTTCGTGATTGACGGCGGCATTACCGTCAACTACTTCTAGCGCACGCAGCCGTCGACCGCCGGCCGCCGAAGACCGCGCACGAGGAGCCCGATGGAAACCGAGACGCCCGATCAGCCTGACGACACCGAGGCAGCACCCGAGGTGCTGGCTGAGGCCGCCGTTGCGGCGGAGCCGGACGCGGAGGATCCCGACGAGGCCGAAGGGGCCGAGGACGCCGGCCCGGCCACGGCCGAAGAGGCTGTGGCTGCCGCGATTGCGGTTGCCCCTGGCAGGCTGGCCATCGGCGTGGACATCGGCGGCAGCGGCATCAAGGCCGCTGCCGTCAACCTCGATACGGGCCAGCTCGTGTCCACCCGCCACCGCGTCCCCACGCCGCAGCCCTCCGCGCCCGCGGCGGTCATCGACGCCACCGCCAAGATCGTCCGCTCGATCGCCAAGGAGATCGCGGCAGGGCCGGAGGTGGCCGTCGGCATCGGCTACCCGGGCGTCGTCATCGACGGCGCCACCAAGACGGCCGCCAACATGGACCACGGCTGGCTGGACTTCGACGCGGACGCCGCCTTCGAGCGGGTCCTCAAGCGACCCGTCCATCTGGTCAACGATGCGGATGCCGCAGGCGTTGCGGAGATGCGGTTTGGCGCAGGCGTCGGCCGGATGGGGACCGTGTTCACCGTGACCCTCGGGACGGGGTTTGGCTCGGCGCTCTTCTACAACGGGCAGCTGATCCCCAACCTTGAGCTTGGCCACATGGAGATCCGCGGCCGCGACGCGGAGCGCCGCTCGTCAGCGGCCGCCCGGGTCAAGCGCAGCCTGTCGTGGAAGGCCTGGGCGATGGACCTCGACGAGCACATGCTGGCCATCGAGAAGCTGTTCTCGCCCAAGCTGTTCATCATCGGCGGCGGCGTGTCCAAGCGCTCCGAGAACTTCATCCCGCGGCTCACCGTGCGGGCCGATGTGGTCCCGGCCAAGCTGCTCAACAGCGCCGGGATCGTGGGCGCCGCCATGGCGTCGGACGAGCGGGAGCATCAGCCGGGCTGAGGGTCTGGGCTTTGGGCCCGGGGCTGGCCGGGGCTTTGGGCCCGGAGCTCTGGGCTTTGGGCCCGGAGCGGGCCGGGCCGGGGGCGGTCAGTGGACGAGCGAGGCGTTCACGCGCATCAGATGGTAGGCGCCGTCGAACCGGAGCTCGAGCGAGCCGAATTCGCGTCCGCTGAACATGTAGATGAGCGTTGGCGTGCCGTAGGCGCTGGTGATCCGGTTTGGACGGCCCAGCGCGTCCCACACCGCCGTGACGTCGTCACCCCACTGGAGTCCGAGCGGCAGCGATCCCTCATACCCGTCAACGACCGCGTTGCCTGGGCCGTAGACGGAGACCACTGCCACGATCCCGGTCGGCGACAACACTGCGGTCCAACTGGGGCAGATGACCGTGGTGCCTTTGCCAACAGCCAGGGGTGCCGTCGGACATGACGTCTCACCAAGCTTCACGCCCAGCAGGCGCATCGGATCCGAATCGGCGATGGAACTCATGCCCGCGCCGGCGGCAAAACCGCCGGTGAGATGGACGCCAAACCCCATGACCAGAGCAAGCCCCAAGGCCGCCACGGCCAGCGTGCGGCGCCCGTAGCCCGTGAGACCTCGGTTGCGACGATTGCGGATCATTGCGAGTCCTTCCAGTTCCACCTGCGGTCTGAGCCTGCGGCACTCGGCACACAACGCTAAGTGCCCGTCGGGGGCCATCGGAGGGCGTAGCGGCACCCCGCAACTATTCCGCAACCCGCACGATTTGCCGCACGTGGCGCAGAAGATGGCGGGCGAGCGAGCGGGCGTCGGCGTCGGCGTCGCCTCCCTGACGCACCGGTCGATGCAGCCTTCATCGCTCGGCCACTCTGGCGCGCGGGATCGCGAAGATGGGGCGGTTTCTTCATGGTTTCGCCCCCGTGCCGCACGGCCTGATGAAGTCTGGATCCGGACGCCACCGTGCTGCCGCTGGCAAGGCCTGGCCCGGCTGGGGCCCTGATGCGGGAGGACACCGGTCGCGGGGGTGGCCAAGGAGCAAGACGCCGACGCCACTCCCGAGACGGAGCTGGATGAGGACGCCCTCGCCGCCAGCGCTCCTGACGGTCGCGGACGAGGCTCAGGCGCGGGCGCGCAGCGCCGACAGCGAGTCCGTGGAACCGCTGGCGATCACGCGCTCGCCCTCGCGCAGCACGCGATTGGCAGCCGGGTTGGCGTCGTAGCTGCCGTCTGGCGCAACCAGCGCCAAGGTCACCACGCCGTCAGCCCGCAGCGCGCCAACCGTCAAGCCAGCCAGCGGCCCGCCCGCGACAACCTCCACCTCTTCCAGCGAGAAGGACAGGTTTCCGTGGGACAGCGCGGCGTCGATGAAGTCCGTCACATGCGGTCGCACTGCCAGTTCTGCAATCCGGCGACCGGCCATCGTGTACGGCGAGACAACCCGGTTGGCGCCCGCCTGCAGCATCTTCGCCTCGGACCCCGGGAAGTTGGCTCGAGCGACAATGAACAACCCGGGGTTGAGCGCCCGAGCCGACAGCGTGACATAGACGTTGTTTGCGTCCGAGTCAATGCAGGTGACAAGACCACGGGCCCGCTCGATCCCGGCGGCGCGCAGCGTGTCATCGCTGGTGGCGTCGCCATGGACCGCCAGCAGCCCATCACGCACCGCACGTTCAAGGGAGGCAGGCTCGATGTCGATGACCGCGAGCCGCTGTCCCGTATGGACGAGCTCCGCCGCCACAGTTGATCCCACGCGGCCGTAGCCGCAGACGATGAAGTGGTCCGAAAGCCCGGACACCGCGTCGCGCATGCGCTTTGCCTCCCGTCGGCCGCTGGCGGCCTCACTGAGGATCGCGTCGGCGACGATGCCGATCGACCCGAAGATGATCCCCACGCCCGCCACCGCAAGCCCCATGGTCCACAGCCGCACCGGGAAGTCCACAAGCTCGCGCACCTCGCGGAAGCCAACCGTGGTGAGCGTGATCACCGTCATGTAGATGGCGTCCGCAGGCGACCATCCAAAGAGGACGATGTAGCCAAGGCTGCCCGCGACGACGACGCCGAGAACGGCCGCGGCCCAGAACCGCACGCCTCGGACCCGGACACCCTCCGCCAGCGCGTGCAGGATGGGCGCCCTCATCCGGGTGCTCGGGAGAGCTGGATGTGCCATACCGCGATCGTATTCCCCTCGCGGCGCGCACCGAGCATAGAATCCCGCACCCCTCCACACGACACACCGCAGCCTGAGCCACACGCCCCCCACAGGAGATCCCATGACCAGCCCGCTGCAGCCCAAGATGGTGATCGGCGACGAGCTTGCCGCTGCCGCAGACGGCCGCACGTTTGACGTGGTGGAGCCACATCGCGGCACGGTGGTGGCGCAGGTCCCGTTGGGCGCGCAGGAAGACGTGGACCGGGCCGTTGCCGCAGCGCAGCGCGCGTTTGAGGGGCCTTGGTCGTCGATGGCCGCGTCCGATCGCGGGCGGCTGATGCTGCGCTTTGCGCAGGTTGTGCAGGATCATGAAGAGGAGCTGGCGCAGCTTGAGAGCCGCCAGATCGGCAAGCCCATCAGGGGCGCACGCTGGGAAGTGGCCCAGGTTGCCAAGGTCCTGGAGTTCTACGCCGGCGCCACCACCAAGCTCCACGGCAGCACCATCCCTGTGAGCCGGCCCGGCTTTGACTTCACCCTGCGCGAGCCCATCGGCGTGGTTGGCCTGATCGTGCCGTGGAACTTCCCCATCATGATGGCCGCCTGGAAGGTGGGCCCGGCGCTGGCAGCCGGCAACACGGCCATCCTCAAGCCCGCCTCGTACTCCCCGCTCACAGCGCTCCGTCTGGGCGAGTTGGCGCTGGAGGCTGGCCTCCCCGCTGGCGTGCTGAACGTCATCACGGGCCCCGGGCCGGTGGTGGGCGGCGGGCTGGCGGCCCACGCCGGCATCGGCAAGATCGCCTTCACGGGTGAAACCGCTACCGGCCAAGAGATCATGCGCACGGCCGCGGGCACCATCAAGAAGGTCACCCTGGAGTTGGGGGGCAAGAGCCCCAACATCGTCTTCGCCGATGCGGACCTTGAGAAGTTTGCCTCCACATCGCCGTACGCGGTCTTTGACAACTGCGGCCAGGACTGCTGCGCGCGCAGCCGGATCCTCGTGGAGCGCTCCGTCCACGACCAGGTGGTGGAGCTGTTTGCCAAGGCCACGCAGGCCGTGGTTGTGGGTGACCCGGCCGATCCGGCCACCGAGGTGGGGCCGCTTGTCTCGTTCAAGCAGCGAGCCACCGTGGAGTCCTACGTGGAGAGCGGTCTGGCCGAAGGCGCCAGGCTGGTCACCGGCGGCATCCGCCCCACAATGGACGGCCTCACCGAGGGCGCGTACCTGCTCCCAACCGTTTTTGACGACATGACGCCGGGCATGCGGATCTCGCGCGAGGAGATCTTTGGCCCGGTGGTGGGCATCACCCCGTTTGACACCGAGGAGGAGGCGCTCCGCCTCGCCAACGATTCGCCGTATGGGCTGTCGGGCTCCATCTGGACCCGCGACATGGCCAAGGGCCTGCGGGCTGCCAAGGCGCTGCGCTCAGGCGTGATCTCGGTGAACTGCAACAACAGCGTGCATGTCGAGGCGCCGTTTGGCGGCTACAAACAGTCGGGCATCGGCAAGGACCTCGGCATGGAGTCGCTTGAGGGCTACACCGAGCTCAAGAACGTCTTCGTGGACATCTCGTAGGCGCTCATGGGCGCCTCTAACCCCAATCGGCCTGTTGCGCGCCCGGGACCATCGTGGGGGGGCCGGGCAACGGGGTTGCGCGTCTAGCATCCGGGGGCGATAGCCAGCGCCCCTGATCGTCACCGGGGCACGGCCGCGGGTACGGGGTTGGACGCGGTGACCACCACCTATACGAAGGCGCTCGTGGCGCACGTCCTGCGCCGCACGACGTTTGGGCCGTTTCCGGGCCAGGTCAACACCTGGGCTGCGAAGGGCGTGGCCGCAACCATCAGCCACGTGCTGGCGGCGCCTGCGCTTCCGGTGACCGACTGGGCGACCATGGCGGCAACCGACGACGGCTCCGATCTGCCCGTGCGCTGGTGGCTCAAGCGCATGGCCAATCCCGCAGCCGGTCTCCACGAGAAGATGACCTTCTTCTGGCACGGCCACCTCACCACCGGCCACGACAAGGTCTACCGCTGGAAGTGCGAGATCCCCCAGCACGTCCTCATCCGCAGGTACGCCTTGGGCAACGTCCGGACGCTGGTCCAGAAGCTCACCGTGGACCCGGCGATGCTGCTCTACCTCGACGGCTCCTGGTCCGTGGCCAGCACGCCAAACGAGAACTACGCCCGCGAGCTGATGGAGCTGTTCTGCCTTGGGCGCGGAACGGTGGCGAGCCCCAACTATCACCAAGCCGATGTTGAGGCCGGTGCCAAGGCGCTGGCGGGCTACGGCGTGGACTGGGACACGGGCGTTGCAACGTTCTACCCGGACAATGCGCTCCCTCTGGACCAGACCGTCCGCTTCCTGGGCCGTGATGTCCGGACGGCCGCCCAAGCGGTGGACGCGGTGCTGGGCCACAAGGCGGCGGCACCGTGGATTGCAGGGCGCCTGTGGCGATACCTGGTGGGGACCGAGCCGTCGTCGGCCAAGCGCGCCGCGCTGGCCAAAATCCTCATCGCCAACAAGTGGGTGATGAAGCCCGTGGTCACGGCGATCCTCCACGACCCGCTCTTCCTCACGTCGCGGCTGAACCGGCCGCGCCAGCCCATCGAGTGGGTCACTGCGGCGATGGCCGCGCTGGGCCTCACGGACGCCGCCCATCCGGATCTCCGCATGGAGACGCTCTGGGCGCTTGGGCAGCTGCCCTTCTACCCGCCCAACGTGGCGGGCTGGTCGTGGGGGCTGCGCTGGCTTGGCCCGGGCGTGACGCTGGCGAAGGCCGCCTTTGAGGTGGATGCACCGGCGCTCACGGCCGTGGCAAACGCTGCCGATCCCGTGGCAGCCGCGCTAGCCCGCTGCTCGCTGTATGAGGTTTCCGCGACGACACGCGCGGCGATGAAGAAGGTCATGGCCAGCCCGGCGCTTGCCGGCTCCGCCAACAAGGGACGCCGCGCCCAGGTGCTGCTCGCGCTCGCGGTGGGCTCGCCCGAGTTTGCGCTGGCCTGAGGGAGGACACGCCGATGCCAATGCAGTACGTCAACCGTCGCCGGTTCCTCCAGTTGGGGATCGCCAGCGGTGCCGCCGGCCTCACCGCCGCGTACCTGCCCCGCGGGGCTCGCGCGGCCGCAGCCCCATCACCGGACGGAGCGGGCTTGGCCGCGCCGTCGTCGGTTGGCGTGCCGCTGACGGATCGATGCCTCGTGGTTATCGAGATGGACGGCGGCCACGACGGCATGTCGATGGCTCCCCCGCGCGGCGCAACGTATGGCCGCTACCACGACCTGCGCTCGCGGATTGCACTGGCCGAGGCCGACACCCTCGAGCTGACGCCCGATGTGGGGCTCCACCCGGCGCTCGCCAAACTCCACACCCGCTATCTGGCCGGCGCGGGCTTTGGCGTCCTGGCGGGTGTCGGAATCGTGGCGCCTGACCTGTCGCACTTCGAGATGCTCCGCCGCTGGTGGGCTGGCGACCTATCCAGCACGGCGCTCACGGCAACGGGTTTTCTGGGCCGGCTGTGCGATGCCGTGGCCACACGCGACGGCACGGTTGACGCCGCGGCGACGGGTGTCTCGCTGGGCTACGGGCCAACGCCTGCGCTCGTGTCGATGGCCGCGTCAACGCTGTCGGTCAACCCGTATGACTCGGGCGGCTTCCCGGTGTTCTGGGACACGGACATGGACACGGTCTGGAAGAGCGCGTGGAAGACGATGTGCGAGTCCAGCGATCCCAAGGCGACCGTCCCGTTCCGCTCCGCCCGGCACGGCGCGGCCTACGCGATGCTCTTCTCCGACGGCGTCATGGCCGGGTTGGCGCCCGACAGCGGCACCTACCCCACCGACGGCGATCTTGGCTACCAGCTCTCCCTCGCCGCGCGGCTGATCGCCGCCAACCAGGGCGTGCGCGTGGTTCACGTGCCGTTCTACGGCGACTTCGACACCCACAACAACCATGTCGAGCGACACGCCGCGATGATGACGATGCTCGACAACGCGCTCGACGCCTTCCTTGCGGACCTTGAGGTGCGCGGGCTGGCCGACAAGGTGCTGGTGGCGACCACCAGCGAGTTTGGCCGACGCGTCCCCGACAACGACAGCAACGGCCTCGACCATGGCGCCGCGTCGTTCACGCTCTTCGCCGGCACGCCGGCAGCCAACGGCGTCTTTGGCCAGTACCCGGCGTTTGCCACGGACTCGGACTTGGACCCCGACGGGAATCTTGTCGCCACGGTGGGCATGTGGGAGCTGTACGGCACGCTCGCGTCGTGGATGGGGATCCCCGGCGCAGATCTTGGGCTAGGGAGTGCTGCGGCGGTGCCGGGCGTGCTGGCGGGCTAGTGCCCCTCGCGGCCCTCAAAGCGGTCCGGCACGGGCAGCTCGGGGTGGCGCAGGCGCATCCAGTCGCGGAGTGCCCACCAGCTGGTCTTGAAGCCAAGCTCCGCCCATGGGATGGCGGCGGGCGCGAAGGTGGTCACCTCCAGCGCCTCTGCACAGGGACGCGCCAGACCACCCACGATCCGGGCCTCATAGACGAGGGTCACAACCACCGCCTCCAGCCGCGAGTAGAGACCCACGAGCGCACCCGGCTCCACAACCAGCCCCGTCTCCTCAAGCGTCTCGCGGACGGCCGCCTCGCCCACGGTCTCGTCCACCTCCAGGAACCCGCCGGGCTGCGCCCATGAGCCGACAGCGGGCTCGATGCCGCGGCGGATCAGCACAAGCTCCCCGTGCTCGGTGATGGGCAACGTGGTGACGACAACCCGCGGGTTGATGTACGCGATGAACCCGCATTTGTCGCAGGCCATCCGCTCGCGGTTCTCCCCCGCCGGCACGGACGCCGTGAGCGGCCCCCCACAGCGGCTGCAGTGGCGGACATGGCTGGCAAGCCAGCGCGGCACGCCTAGTCCTGACGCGATGTCCGTGGACCGCCCGTCTGGGCCACGGCCGATCGCCGCCACAAGATCGCGCTCCACGTCCGAGAGGGGCCGCTCACTCACGACGTTGCCCCGATGGCAAGGGCAGCAGCGGTCAGCACGACGAAGACCAGCACAACGGCGGGGATCAGCCAGGTCAGGCGGAACAGCCCGCGGCCGCGGTTCACGGGCATCCACGCCCACGCCGAGCGCCTGATGCGCACGATCGCGTCCAACGTAGTGGCCAGCAGCAGCGGCATGGCGATGAGGACGCAGAGCTTGAAGATGTAACGCCAAAGCCTGCGCCCATCTCGAGCGCCGTGATGCCGACGGCGCCGGCGACAAGCGCCGGGGCGGACATCAGGACAAAGTGCTTCTGGAGGGGCGTTGGAGCCAATTCGGGGACACTGCGCGGCGGCTCCGGCCGGCTGACAACGGCTCGCGGCGGGGCCGCCCGGACCGCCTGACGGTCTAGGACGGGCATGCCTGGCTGCCAGCGCTCGTCGTCCACGGGTTGAGTCTAGCGTCCGACTGGCCACGTACCTCGCGCCACACCCGGGTACGCTGACCGCATGCAGCAGCTCCTGACGTTCCAGCGCGCGTCACACGCCTCTCCGGTGGCGATGGGGACGCTGCTCCTGGTCAACGCCATCCCGCTGATTGGGGTGCTGTTCCTTGGCTGGGATCTTGCCACCGTCGTGGCCACCTACTGGCTGGAGAACGGCGTCATCGGGCTGTTCGCCATTGGGCGGATCGCCACGGCGTCCGGCACCGGGATCGTGGGCTCTGCGTTTGCGGCGGCCACGCAGTCACGGGTTGGCGGGGCCGAGCGCTTCTTCCTGGTCCCGTTCTTCTGCGTGCACTACGGGATGTTCTGGTTCGTCCACGGGATCTTCGTGTGGTTTGCGCTGCCGGCGATGTTTGCGGCCTTCGGCGGCGGGGGTGCCTTTGCCCCGGTGGGCCCCAACGCAGGCGTTGTTCTGGCGATGGGCCTGCCGCTGCTGCTCAGCCACGGCGCGTCGTTTGTCTTCAACTGGCTGGGCGGCGGCGAATACCGCGCGTCAACGCCGGCGGCCGAGATGGCTGCACCCTACGTCCGCGTGGTGATCCTCCACCTGACCATCATCTTTGGCGCGTTTGCGGTTGCGTTCCTTGGGGCGCCGGTCTGGGCGATGGTTGTGATGGTGGCGCTCAAGACAGGCGTTGATGTGGCGGCGCATCTCGCAGAGCGGAGGCGCGCCGGGGTGCGCATGGTCTTGACAGGTGCTCCAACGGGGGCACCGCCGGCGGTCTGAACGGGCGGCCGCAGCCAAAGCACGCCGCGTATGCACTCCATGGTTGGCCACAGGCGATGGACGGGCCCAGCGCCGGGCCTACGCCGCCGCAGGCCCCAGAAGCAGCCCGCGAACAGCCCGAAGTCCGCCCCCGCAAACATGCGCTGACTGCGGCGCGCGATACGGGCGATCCGGGGACCGTCCCCAGGCGCCGTCAACCGATCCGGGGCGGCGGCAACGGCGCCTGTGCGCTCCTATGCGCTGGGGCCAAACATGGGGTGCATACGCCCCGTGATTGTGGCGAGACGCCGGCACCCTCAGTCCAGCGGAACCTCGTTTGAGGGATCCTCAAGGACCGCATCGGTCTGCTCGTCGCGCCGAGCCCGAAGCGCCTCCGACAAAACGGGATCCGTCAGGGCCAGGATCTGCGCCGCCAGCAGCGCTGCGTTCTCACCGTTGCCGATGGCCACGGTAGCCACCGGAATGCCGCGCGGCATCTGGACAATCGAGAGCAGCGAATCAAGACCGCCAAGGTGCTGCGTGGGGATGGGCACGCCAATCACCGGGAGCAGCGTCTTTGCCGCCAGCATCCCCGGCAGGTGTGCGGCGCCGCCGGCCCCGGCGACAATCACGCGTATCCCGCGCGCGCCAGCCGTCTCGGCGTAGCGGAACAGGTGGTCCGGCGTCCGGTGGGCGGACACCACGCGCAGTTCGCAGGGCACGCCAAGCTCTGCAAGCACCTCGCGCGTCCGCTCAAGGATGGGGAAGTCCGACCGGCTCCCGCCGACGATGCCAACCTTCGGCGACGGGCCGTCCGTCTCGCCCACGCTGTCAGTCCTCCCAATGGAGCGCAGCCCGCGCCTGGCGGGCCCGCGCAAGAGCCGAATCGTCCTTGACGCCGGCCACGGTGATATGCCCCATCTTGCGCCGGTCAAACACGCGGCGCTTGCCATAGACGTGAACCTTGGCGCGAGGATCGGCAAGCGCGGCGTCAACACCAGCGAGACGAGCCGGGCGGTCAGGCCCGGTGCCCAGCAGGTTCACCATGGCGGCAGACCCGTGGGGCGCGGCCGAACCCAGCGGCAGACCCAAGATTGCGCGCAGGTGCTGCTCAAACTGTGAGGTGGCCGCGCCCTCGATGGTCCAGTGACCGCTGTTGTGCACCCGGGGAGCAAGCTCGTTGACCATCAGCCCGCCGCCGCGCAGCGCGAACAGCTCCACGGTGATCACGCCAACCGCGTCCAGCCCGCGGGCCACCCAGGAGGCGATGGAGCAAGCATCGGCCGCCACCAGGGGATCAATTGGTGCCGGCGCCACCGTCTCCGCCAGCACCCCGTCGTCATGCACGTTGCGCGACACGGGGAACGCCAGCGTCCGCCCGTCGCGGTCCCGCGCGCAAATGACGGAGAGTTCCGCCTCGTAGTCAATCTCCGCCTCGGCCAGCAGCGGCCGCCCATCGGTCCCGCCCAGCGCGGCAACGCCCGCGGCGATGCCGTCTGCCGCAACCACGCGCACCTGCGACCGCCCGTCATACCCGCCAATCGGCGTCTTCAGCCGCATCGGCAGCCCAAGCTCTCGTGCAGCGGCCGATGCCTCGGCCACGCCGCGGACCTCGCGCCAGGGCGCCGTCCGCTCCCCGATGGAGCGGAGGAACCGCCGTTCCGCCAGCCGATCCTGCGTAGCCGCCAGCGCCGCCAGCCCGGGCCGCAATGGGGCACCCTCGCCAGCAGCCGAAGCCGCCGCAAGCCCCACGTGCTCAAGCTCATAGGTGACCACATCGGAAGCCAAACCAAGCCGGCGCGCGGCTTCGACGTCGTCGTAGCGGCCCACGATGATCTCGTCAGCCACGGCCGCGGTGGGACACAGGGGATCCGGGTCCAGCGCGATGATCCGGTAGCCCATCGCCCGCGCCGCAAACGCCATCATCCGGCCAAGCTGACCGCCGCCAAGGATGCCGATGGTGGAACCGGGCGGCAGCGGATCAGACCGGTCCGCGGACGGGCGGCGGATCCCCAGACGCAGCAGCGCCTCCTCCACAAAGTCGCCCTTGTGCACCGTGTAGAGCCGGTTGCCATCGCCGTCGCCAACGGCGGTAACGATCGCCCGCTTGGCGTCGGCATAGGCCTCACGCAGACCGGCATCGGCGCGAAGCGCGTCGCGGAAGCCAAGGATTTCCCGCAGCTCGTCGCGGGCAGGCGGCATCACGTGGAGGTGGATGCGATACGGCGCGGCCTCGTGGAGCACCGTGCCCAGCAGCAGCGGCCGCGTGGGCGGGAACGGCGCAACGCCGGTCTGGCGCCCAAAGCCAAGCGAGAGCATGGCCTCGGCGATGAGCGGGATCTCGTCAGGCACAGCCTCAATCGCCAGATCCACGACGTTCTTGCCCGCAAGCCCAGGCACGGACGAACTGCCGACATGGTGGGCGACCACCCCCGGCAGCACGCCGTTGATCAGCCGGGCCAACTCGCGCGCAACGTCTGGGCAGTGCGGATCCCATGGAGCCACCACGGCCGCGTGGCGCTCATAGGGGCGGATGGGCAAGGTGGACACAGTCCCCAGAGTGTAGGGCGCGCGACTGGAGAACTCGCCGGGCTATGCTGCCGCCATGGTGTTCGGCGGACCTGGCCCCTACGGCGTCTCGGCGCCGCGGATCCTCATCGTGGACGACGATCCGGATCTGCGCGTGATCCTGGCCGAGCAGCTCACGGCGGACGGGTACGAGGTCCAGACCGCGCGTGACGGCGAGGAGGCACTGCGGCGTCTGGCCGTGTCCTGGCCGGACCTGCTGATCATCGACATGCTGATGCCGCGGATGGACGGCCTGACGCTGGCGCGCGAGGTCAAGCTCCGCGCAGATCTGCCAATCATCGTGCTCTCGGCAGTTGACGCGGCGGACTCCAAGGCCGACCTGCTTGACGAGGTGGCCGAGGACTACGTCACCAAGCCCTACCACTACCCCGAACTGCGGGCCCGGATCACGCGCGTGCTCAGGCGTGTTGGTGACCGCGTTCCGCGCCAGCGGCTGTTCCTTGGGCCCAACCTTGCGCTTGAGCTGCACCGTCGCACCGCCATCGTCACCGGCACGCCCGTCTCGCTCACGCCTACGGAGTCGCGCCTGCTGTACGCGCTAGCGGCAAATCTGGGGCAGACGGTGACAACCGAGACGCTCCTCGCGCGCGGGTGGGCCGATACCGATGATGCCGACCCCTCCTATGTCTGGGTCACGATGCGGCGCTTGCGGCGCAAGGTGGAGGTGGATCCCAACAAGCCCGCGCATTTGCTGACGGTCCGCGGGATCGGGTACCGCCTCGTAGCGGCGGGCTCGGCGGGCTCGGCGGGCGGGCTTGACCATGCCTCGGGGCTTGAGCCGATCCGATGACAGAGCACAGCGGGCGCCGTCGCTCGTGAGCAGTCCCTCTGGGTCGCCGCGCCTGAGTTTTCGTGATCGCCTGATCGTGGCGGTCATCGTGGCGGCGACGCTGCCGCTCTCGGTCTTCGGCAGCATTGCGCTGCAGGTGACAGGCTCCAGCGATCCTATCCAGCCAACGCTTGCGCGGGGCCTCTTGCTGGCGCTGGCGCTCACCGCGATTGGCGCGTTGCTGCTTGCCACCTGGATGGCGTCTGACCTCACGGCCCCCATCCGAGACATCACACGGGCGGTTGACCGTGTCTCGTCGGGTGAACTGAACGAGGACGACCTGGCAGACGGGCTGGAACTGCCCGGCGATGACGACCTTGCGCGTCTTGGCGACCGCCACGCGCGTCTGGCGAGGGACCTGGCGCGCCGCAACCGAGAACTGCGCGGCATCCTCGACACGCTGGAGTCAACGACGCTTGACGAGCCACCGGAGCGGCTCGCGGAACGGGCCGCCGCCGAGGCCAGGGCAACCTTTGGGATGATCGACTGCGCGCTGATCTTGGACAACCCCGCGGATGTACCGCTGGAGGAAGCGATCCCCGGCGAGGCCGTGCCGGTGCGGGCGCAGCTGGTGGCGGCCGGGCTAGTGCTGGGCGTGGCGGCCGGCCGGCTCCCCGCCACGCGCCGCTGGGAGCGGGCAGACCAGGACCTGTTTGAGCTGTTTGCGCTCGAGATCTCGGCAGCCATCCGCAACGCCCAGCTGTATGCGCGGGTGGAGGCGCAAAACCAGCGGCTGGTGGAACTGGACAAGGCCAAGGACGACTTCCTCCGGGGCGTGTCCCACAACTTGCAGACGCCCCTCGCCAGCATCCGCGGCTATGCGCAGCAGCTTGCGGCTGACCGGCCGGACCGGCGTCTGGGCATCGTCACCGAGCAGGCCGACCGCCTATCACGCATGGTTCGCCAACTGCTCACCGTCAGCCGGATCGAGTCTGGCGTGCTGCGGCCCACCCAAGAGGTGTTCTCCCCCGCGGCGCTGGTGCGCCGGGCGTGGGAGGGCCTTGGCGCAGGCGATGTGGCGTTTGCGCTTGAGGACCGCTCCGGCGGCTGGCTGGCCGTGGGCGATCCCGATCAGGTGGACCAGGTGCTCTGGGCGCTGCTAGACAACGCGGTGCGCTATGGCGGGCGGACGCCAATCGCCGTCGCAATCGAGGTGCGCGGCGGCACGCACCTTGCGCTGACAATCCGCGACGCCGGCCCGGGCGTGACCGAGGCAGACCGCGAGCGACTCTTCGCGCGCTTCGCCCGCGGCACCGATCGGCCGGGCGATGAAGGGTCCGGGCTGGGCCTCTACGTGGCCCGCGGGCTGTGCCGCGCGATGGGCGGTGAACTTGCGCTGGAGCCCGCTGATGACCAGCCCGGTGCCGCGTTCACCATCACACTTGCCGCCGAGGAGCCGGGAGAACCCTGACCGGCCGAGACGATCAGCGGATGCCGGTTCAGCGGATGCCGGTTCAGCGGATGCCGGTGTCGTAGTCGATGGACACCGTCGCCAGATGTCCGGCTTCCACGGTGACCGGGACAACCGGCGCCGTCCCCATCAGCCCCTGCACGGGCTGCGCCTCTACCGTATAGGCACCGGCTGGCACCGTGACCCGGAAGAAGCCTGCGCCATCGGTTGTCGCACGGGCAACCTCCTTGCCAGATGCATCGCGGATGATCAGCACCGCGCCCTGCACGGAGCGCGGGCCGCATCCCGTCTGGCCGGGCCGGACCACAGGGCAGACCGGGCTGGCCGATGCTCGCCCACCGATGGCCGACGATGTAGCGGCGCCTGCGAGGGCCGCGATCTGGTCATCGGGCACCGCGGGGCCGCTCTCCGAATCAGTTGTGACCACGCCGGTGCTCGTGACGCGCCACGTCCAGACATGGCGGTTGATGCAGCCGGCCTGGCAGTCGCCCCAGCCAACGGTGATCGTCACAAGCCAAGCGGCGGGCGGCGTTGCGGCGTCAACAGGGGTGGCCTCCCACCAGGCCGTCGCGCCTACTGCGTTTGGATCCTTGACCTTCACGCCGTCAAACCACGGCGTCTGCGCGGCAATCGCGGCCATGGCAGCGGCGCCGGTGTCCAGCGCAGCGGGCGTTGGGCTGGGCGTTGCGCCACCTGTGCACGCGACGAGCGCAAGGGAGACGGCGAGAAGGAGCGTCGCCCGAGCTGGGAGATGGCGCTGGGTGGTAATCATGGGCCGGAGACGACCTCGTGCGGCGGACGGTTCCCTGAGGATCGTGCCACGCGGCAGCAAGCCGTGAACAGGGTTTTGGAAAGAGGCGGGCTCGCAGCTCTGCCAATGCCCCGGTTGGTCAGGTTTCCCCGTGCGTCCGGCACCGCAAGGGTTTGCCGGACCGGTGACTGACCGGTTGGAGCGGGCGTCGGTTTGCTCGTACCTTGGGCCGCGAGCCTCGCGTGGGCCTACCATCGCACGTGTACCGGCACAGTGGAGTGCCGGTGGTCCCGATATGACGGGACGGCCCGAGGGATGCCAAACCATGGCGACAGCCGCAGCCCCAAAGCGCGGGCGGAGGTCCGTCTCGGGCTTTGCCCAGCTCGAGGGCTACACCGGCGCCTGGCTCCGCGCTGACGTCATGGCGGGCCTCGCCGTCACTGCCTATTTGGTTCCCCAGTGCCTCGCCTACGCCAGCATCGCAGGCGCGCCGCCGCTCATCGCCCTCTGGGTTGCGGTCGTCGGCATGGTGGCGTATGCCCTTCTGGGGACGTCGAGGCTGCTCTCGGTCGGCCCCGAGTCCGGTATCGCCGTCATGGTTGCCGCAGCTGTCGCCCCGCTGGCCGCCGGCGACCCGAGCCGCTGGCTCGTGCTCTCGGCCGCTCTGGCCATCCTTGTGGGACTCGCCTGCATCGGCGCCTCCCTCCTTCGGCTGGGCTTCCTCGCTGATCTGCTGTCGCGGCCAATCCTTGTGGGTTACATGGCGGGTGTGGGTCTGATCATGGTGCTCAGCCAGCTGGGCACGCTCACGGGCGTTTCGCTGATCGCATCAAGCGCCACGGGAAAGGCCATCGAGATGGCCGGCCGACTGGGCGAGATCAACCCGCTTGTGTTGGGTGTCGGCGCTGCGGTGGCGATCTTCCTGCTGGTGCTGCGCAGGGTCGCTCCGCTTGCACCAGGCACGCTGATCGCCGTGGTTGGCTCGTCGGCGATCGCTGTTGTGCTCAACCTCAAGACGCAAGGCGTGGTTGCGGTGGGCCAGGCGCCGTCAGGGTTCCCCGTGATTGCAATCCCCAACCTGAGCCTTGGCGACATCGGTGCGCTGCTGGGTTCGGCAGTCGCTGTCGGCATCGTCGCCTACAGCGACGTCGTCCTCACCGGGCAGGCCTTCGCCACGCGAACCGGTGAGGAGATTGACGCCAACCGCGAGTTCATGGCGCTGGGCGTGGCCAACGTGGCAGCCGGGCTGATCGGCGGGTTCGCGCTCTCGGGCTCCGGCTCGCGCACCGCCATCATCGACGCGATGCACGCCCGCACCCAGGTGGCGGGTCTCGTTGCAGCCGTATGCGTGGCGCTGATCGTGCTGGCTGCTCCGGGGCTCGTGGCGGTGATCCCGAAGGCAACGCTCGCCGGGATTGTCGTGTACGCCGGACTCCGGCTGGTGCAGACGGGCGAACTGCGCAAGCTTGCCCGCTTCCGGTCGGCAGAGCTGGTTCTCGCGCTCACCGCGCTTGTCGGCGTGCTGGTATTTGATGTGCTGGCCGGGATCCTGTTTGCCGTGGGGCTGTCCGTGGCCGAGCTGTTTGCCCGCGTCGCCCGCCCACCCGCTGCCGTGTTGGGCCGCGTGCCAGGGCTTGCAGGGCTCCACGACATCACCGACTACCCAGACGCGGAAACCATCCCGGGGCTTGTCGTCTTCCGCTACGACGCGCCGCTGTGCTTTGCCAACGCATCGGACTTCCGGGCGCATGCGCTTGCCGCGGTGGACGCCGAGAGCAGCCCCGTTGAGTGGTTCCTCCTCAACGCCGAAGCGATCGTGGAGCTGGACATGACCGCGGTGGAGGCGCTTGAGCTGCTGGCGGCAGACTTTGGCCGGCGCGGGATTGTGTTTGCGATGGCGCGCGTGAAGCAAGACCTGCGTGCGCAGCTACGGCGTTCCGGGCTCTTGAAGGTGATCGATGAGTCCAAGATCTACCCCACGCTGCCCGTGGCGGTGGACGCGTTTGAGCACCGCACGGAGTCAGCGCCCGTCCCGCCGGCGGTGCCTGGACCCGCCTGACGCCTGCACGCTGTTAGCCTGCGCTGGGCGCACCAGCGACCCCGCGTTCCACCCCCCGGAGGCCCACATGACGCTGCGCGAACTGCAGGCGCCCATCAAAGATCGATACCGAGAGGCGCCGGACACTGCGTTCATCACCTTGCGCGCGTCCGGTGCGCAGGCGGGCGACGCGATGAGTTGTTCGGTTGACATGGGCCGCGCCCTGTACGCAGCCGGAGCCCATGCGGGTGTCGGCGGCTCGGGCGCTGGCGCGTGCTCCGGGGACCTGCTGCTTGCGGCACTTGCCGCCTGCGCCCAGATCACGGCCCAGATGGTGGCGGCCAACATGGGTCTCGACGGCGTGAGCATCCGGGTGACCGTCGAGGGCGATCTGGACCTGCGCGGCACCCTGGGAACGCCCGACGTGCCGGTGGGCTTCCAGGCAATCCGGCTTCGGTTCCACCTTGACGGGGATGTCCCAGCCGACAGGCTCGACAAGCTCAAGGAGCGCACCGAGAAGTACTGCGTGGTGCTCCAGACCCTGTCGGCGGCGCCCGCGATCAGCGCCACCTGGGCGGACGCCGCGGTCTGACGGCTCCGGTTTGGGCAATCTCTCGGGGCCGATGGCCCGCACGGGTCCCGATGGCTCACCCGTGGGGTTTGTGCCACCTAGTCATAGGACGACTGTTCGTCAACGCCCATTGCCCGAATTTGCCCGTTGCAGGCCAGGATCGCGCCCGATCCTTGCCAGAACCGTGACAGGCGACTAGGCGACACAAACCGCGTGACGAGTAGTCGTCCTCTGACTAGATGGCACGACGTGGCGGCAAGACGCCCGACTGCATCGGCCCGCACGGCACTACCTGTCTGCGCCGTCCCGGGGTCCAATGGACCTGCAACGAAACGATGGAGCCGCCCATGGAATTGACCCACCACGCGCTGACCGCAGAGGCTGTGGCCGCCGAACTTGAGGTTGATCCGGCCTTTGGGCTGTCGGCAAAGCAGGCGGAGGACAGGTCGGCGGCGGCCGGGCCAAACGCGCTTGAGGAATCGAAGCGCGAGCCGCTCTGGCGCATGGTGGTCGAATCCCTCACCGAGCCCTTCGTGCTGATGCTGGCGGGCGCGGGCCTGCTCGCCGTGGTTGTGGGCGAGGTTCGCGACGGTCTACTGGTGCTGGCCGGCCTCCTCCCCATCGTGGGCGCGGACGTTGTCACCGAGTACCGCGGCGAGCGTGCGCTGGAGGCCCTGCGGGACGCCACAGCTCCCACCGCGCGCGTCCGGCGCGACGGCAAGGCGTCCGTGGTGCAGGCGTCCACGCTTGTGAGCGGCGACGTTGTGCTGCTCCAGGCGGGCGACGTGGTGCCTGCGGACCTACGGGTGACAAAGGCAGATCGCCTGCTCGTGGACCGGAGCATTCTCACTGGCGAGTCTGTGCCAGAGGAGGCGCGCGTCGAGCCCGATGCCGCGGCGGTCGCGCTCACGGAGCGGCACTCGATGGCCTACTCCGGCACCAGCATCGTGGGCGGGCGGGGCGAAGGCATCGTCACCGCGATTGGCGCGACAACCGAGTTTGGCCGGATCGCCGGCGGTCTCGCCTCGCGTGAGCGGCGCCGCAGTCCCCTGCAACTGGAGCTGGACCGTCTGGTCAAGATCCTGCTGGTTGTGGCGATCGTCCTCATCGTGTTCACCACGGGGATGGGCTTCCTGCGCGGGCACCCGCTGGGCGAGAACGTGCTGGCAGGAATCTCATCCGCGATTGCCGCCATCCCCGAGGAGCCGCCCGTCCTGCTGGCCGTGATCCTGGGGCTTGGCGCGTTCCGGCTGCTCCGGCGCGGCGTGCTGGTGCGCCGTCTCAACGCCGAGGAGACGCTGGGCGCGGTGGACCTGATCATCACCGACAAGACCGGGACAATCACGCAGAACCGGCTGGCGGTGGCGTCTGTGAAGACCCCGCACGGGGACTCGCAGGACCCGGCACTCAACCTGCGGCTGCTTGAGTCCGCACTGCGGGCCGAGGAGGACGCCTGGCCTGCCGATGGCGCAGCGGCTGGCTCCTTCACGCGGGCCCTCCGCGCGGCCGTGGAGACGCTTGGCGGCATCACGCAGCTGGACCGCGAGGAGCTGATCGAGGCGGACCCGCCCACGGACGGGCTGCCGATGAGCCGGACCCGGGCCTGGCGCGAGGGTGCCGAGGAAGGGCTGGTCCTTGGAGCACCAGAGGTGGTCCTGCGTTACGTGGAGGACGCCGGCGGGGCCGATGCGGTTGAGCGCGAGCGATGGGCCGTCCTGATTGACGCGTCCACGGCGGCCGGGGAGCGGCTGCTGGCGCTGGCCCGCCAGATTGGCGATGAGCCGTGGCGGATGCGGGCCCTGGTGGGCTTTGCAGACCCCATCCGCGAGGGGATCGCCGACGCCATGGCCACGGCCCGGGCGGCCGGCATCCAGGTTGTGGTGGTCACCGGTGACCACCCGCAGACCGCAGCGGCCATCGCCCGCGAGGCCGGGCTTGTGGCGGAGCACATCGTGACCGGCGAGGAGTTGGCCGGCTGGAGTGACGCCCGGCTCGCATCGGAGCTGCCGAGCCTCCACGTGGTGGCGCGGTCAACGCCCGAGCAGAAGCAGCGGATTGTGGCGGCGGCGCGTGCCTCCAATCGGATCGTGGCCGTGACGGGCGACGGCGTGAACGACGCGCCGGCGCTTCACCGGGCGGACGTGGCGGTGGCGATGGGCAGCGGGACCGCGGTTGCGCGCGAGGCGTCAGACCTGGTGCTGGGCGACGACTCGTTCGCCACGCTGATGTTTGGTCTGGCCGAGGGCCGCCGCATCGTGGACAACGTCCAGAAGGGCCTCGTCTTCCTTATCTCCACCCACGTGGCGTTCCTGAGCTTCATCCTCCTCTCCACCGCGGTCATCGCGGAGCGCCAGGTGCTCATCCCCATCCAGATCCTGTGGATGGAGCTGTTCATCGACATGTCCACGTCCATCGCGTTTGAACGCGAGCCCGCCGAGCCCGACATCGTGCTGCGGCCGCCGCGTCCGGCCCACCAGCCGCTGCTGACCACCGCCCTGCTGGTGCGCCTATCCGGAGCCGGGGCGTTCACGGCGCTCGCGGCGCTGGGCGTGATGCTGGTCCACGGCGGGACGTTTGAGCACGCGGCGTGGCTGGCGTACACGGTGCTGGTTGTGGGTCAGTGCACGAGGGCGTACTTCAACCGGAGCCTCCGGACGCCCGTGCTGCGGCTCCACCAGAACCGGTTCCTGGCGATTGCGTGTCTGGCCGCCATCGCCATCCAGATCGCCATCCCGTTCACCCCTGGCGTCCGGGAGGCGTTCCACGCCGTGCCGCTGGACGCGGCAGAATGGGTCCTGGGTGCAGCCGTGGCGATTGCCCCCGCGGCGCTGGCGGAGATCATCCGGGCGCTGGGCCGCGGTCGCGTGGCCTGGGTGGCGTAACGGCCCGTCCGGGTGACGCAACGCCCACCCGCCCAACGGGTGAACGGTTCCGCCCTGGAACGGTCCACCCCTCCCACGCACGGTTTGTCCCGTGGAAACGCGCCGCCGTGCAACAAACGCGCCGCCACACGGGTGAAACGTCGCAGCGTGAAACCGTTCACCCGCGTGGCGGGTGGGCGTCGCTCGCCCCGCTCGGTCAGCCGTAGACCTCCGGGTTGACGGGCGTCGGCAGACGGTCGCCGCGCAACCCCGCCACCACGTTGGCCGCCGCCATCGTGGCCATGCGCGCGCGTGTCGCCCGGGTGGCGGACGCGATGTGCGGCACCACCAGGCAATTCGGCAGCGCCACCAGCGGGTGCGAGGCGGGCAACGGCTCGGGGTCCGTCACGTCCAGCGCTGCGCCGGCGATCACTCCGGAGCGGAGCGCGTCCACCAGGGCGTCTGTGTCCACCACCGGGCCGCGCGCGGTGTTGATCAAGATTGCCGAGGGCCGCATTCGCGCCAGCGCCGCGGCGTCTATGAGGTGCCGCGTCTCGGCCGACAGGCTCACGTGGAGCGACACGAAGTCCGAGCGCGCCAGCAGCTCTTCGAAGGGGACGAAGACCGCCCCAAGCGCGGCCTCCACCTCAGCCGACGCCCGGGAACGGCTGCTGTACAGCACCGTCATGCCAAAACCGGCTGCCCGCCGAGCCACTGACTGACCGATGCGGCCAAAGCCCACGATCCCAAGCGTGGCGCCGTGGACATCCGGGCCAAGCAGGGTCAGCGGGCCCCATGTACGCCACAAGCCGGCTCGGACATAGTCGGCGCCCTCAACCACCCGGCGGGCCGAGGCCATCAGGAGCGCCCAGGCCAGATCGGCCGTTGTCTCCGTCAGGACGCCCGGCGTGTTCCCCACAGGGATCCCCCGGCGGGTGCATGCAGGCACGTCCACGTTGTCAAAGCCCACGGCGTAGTTGCTCACCACGCGCAGCTGCGGCCCGGCCGCATCCAGCAGCTCGTCGTCAACCCGGTCTGTGAGCAGCGTCAGCACGGCGTTGCAGCCGGCGACGGCACGCAGCAGCTCAGCACGCGTGGGCGGGAGCTCGCCTGGCCAGACGTCCACATGGGCGACGGCGCGCAGCATCGCCAGCCCGTCCTCGGGGATATGGCGACCAACAAACACACGCGGTGCGGTCATGTGCGCACCGTAGCAGCCCCGCGGCGGGGCTGGTGGCGGTGGCTGGCCAGCGCGGGCCGCCGCGCACCCGTACGATCCACAACACATGGACACGCCCCCGTCCCTCCCTGAGCAGCAGCCCGCGCCCCCACCCGTCTGGACGTCGGCCCCGACGCCCGCGCCGCCGCCGGCATGGACGCCCGCGCCGCAGTACGCCCCGCCCTGGGCCCACGCCCACCCGCCGTTCACGCCGGCTCGCACAACCTTCTGGCGCTCCGACGCCGGCCTCACCACCATCATCGCTGCGGCAATCACCCTCGTGTCAATCCTGGTGGCGTTTGCCGCGTGGCGCGGCAGCAACGCTGTTGGCCGCGCGTCAGACCTCGACGGCTCGTACATCCAGCAGGTGGCGATGCGCCAGCAGGAGCTCGAGACCATCACCGGCTACGTGGAGCTGGACGCGCGCCTCCTGCCCCGGTACCAAGAGCACGTCTTGGCGGCTGCCCAGCTGCAGGCGGCGGCCGACAAGCTCCCGGCCGGCTCCGCTGATCGCCAGTTGTTAGAGGTCCGCGCCCAGGGCGAGCGCGCCATCGCCCGGGTCATGCGCCCGTTCTTCATCGCGCTGCCGGCCGTGGATGCCAACGGCCTGGCCGTCTATGACCGGGAGTCCGTCCTGCAAGCCCTGGAGGATCAGGACACGAGACTTGCCGACCTGCAGCCCGAGCAGGTTGCCGCCGATGCCGCGGTTGCCCACGACCAGGCCAACGCCTTTGTCATTGTGGGCGTGATCCTCGCAATGGCCCTCGTGCTCCTCACAATCGCCCAGGTCATCGGCGGTAGACGGCGTATTCCGTTTGCGGTGGGCGGGGCGGCGGCGGGGCTTGCGGGTGGCATTGGTCTTGCGCTTGTGGAGGCGGTGCTGTTCCATGGCCGTTGACCTCGCGCTCCTGGATCTCGATCAGACGCGCGGTGACGGTCCAATCTCCCCGTTCGCCCGTCGGATCGCCATCGCTATCGCCATCGTGTCGCTGCTGGCAGCCGTCGTGGGCTGGCTGCAGAACCAGGCCAACACCCTGGCCGGCGATGCTGCCCAGCAGGCCCAGGCGCACGCCATTCAATCCGCTGACGCAACCGTGCGCGCCCGTGAGCAGCAGTTCGCCTCGCTGGACACGTGGGTGCTGGGTCTGGAGCAGAGCGTCACTGTGGCAAACCTCGGGTCAGAGATCGCCTTTGCCCCGGTGGACCAGCAGGGCACGCTCAAGGCGGCCCGTGCCGCGGCCACGGCCCAGGCCGACAGGACCGCAACGCTGAGCGGTCTGGACCTGTCGGCGGCAAACGGCCCGCGGACAGATCCGTCGGTGATCTGGACCAAGCTTGCCGAAGCCACGCGCGAGCGCTTCCAGATTGAGGCGCTGCAGGACGCCGACAACGAGCTGGCCAACGCCTGGGGCCGTCAGACCGCCGCGTACAACGCGATGCTGGCAATCCTTGCGGTTTCGCTGTACCTGTTGGGTCTCTCGCTGACGCTCAACGTCCGCCGCGCGAAGGATCTGGTGTCCGTGGCCGGCGTTGCGCTGGCCGTCCTTGCCGGGGGCTGGACGGCGGTGCAGACCGGCAGCCAGCCCACGCTCGCGCCCGCCACGGCCGCCGAGGCGTACGCAGACGGCATGGTTGCCCTTGCCGCTGCCACCAACCAGGCCGATTACGCGTCCGCCGCAGACGCCTTCGCCAAGGCGGTTGCCGCACGGCCGACGTTTGCCCGCGCCTACGCAAACCGTGGCACCGCGCTGCTGGCGGCGGCCTCGCCAGAGCAGGCCTTTGGCGGGCAGTACATCACGCTCATCCCGGACGCCGCGCTTGCCGCGGCCGCCGCCGACTACGAGCAGGCGATGGCGCTGGGCCTCGACGACACGCAGGTGGTCTGGAACCTTGGGGCCGTACGGTTCCACCAGGCGCTGCGCGGCAACCCGGGGCTCATGGACGACAGCATCCGCCTCTCTGCCGAGGCCGTTGCCCGCTCCGGCAACAATCCGGTGCCGTGGTTCAACCTGGCCATCGCGCAGCTGGCGGCCGGCCACATCGAAGACGCACGTTCCACATACATGGGCGCCATCAGCCGGGTCATCTGGACCGACGTCAGCGCCCAGACCCCACGCGGCTATTCCGGGCTGCAGATGTCGATGATCTCCAGCGCGCTGACCAGCCTTGAGGTCTTGCGGACCGCGAAGCCGGACTTGGCGGACCAGATCTCGGGCATCGAAAGCCAGATCGCGTGGGAGGTTGGCAAGGGCACCACCGATCCGGCGCCGGACACGGGCGCCGCGGTGGAGGGCCTGACCGTGGACGTCTTCCCCTCGTTCCTCCAGTGGCGCGGCAACCACACGGGCACGGCCAAGGACACGACGCTCGCCGTCCTCTGGTGGTACCGCAGCGCCGGCGACCA
>CAIXZV010000387.1 GCA_903924005.1 uncultured Chloroflexota bacterium
CCCAGACCACGTCCACGAAGTGCCAGTACAGCGACGCCGCCTCCACCATGTCGTGGTGCTTGGCGCTGAACTGGCCGGCCATGCCGCGGTAGAGGACCACTCCCAGCATCAGGACGCCGCCAAAAACGTGGGCGCCGTGGAAGCCCGTGAGCGTGAAGTACGTGGTGCCAAAGGTGGTGGCGCTCATGTTCAGGCCCTCGTGCATGAGGACCGTGTAGTCAAACGCCTGAAGCAGCAGGAACACGATCCCCATCACGAGCGTGATGGCGAAGGCGCGCGTGAGGCCGCGGCGGTCGTCGCGCTGGATGGCCCAGACGCCCATCTGACAGGTGGCGGACGAGAGGATCAGGATGATGGTGGCGGGCAGGATCAGGTTGAGCGCGCCGGACGGCGTGACCAGCTCAAACGGGTTGAGCAGGCCCTTGAACGCGGCGGGTGGCCACACGTGCGTGGCCACGCCGTTGAGGACTTCGGTGTAGCCGGCACGGATGCTGAAGTAGGCGGCGAAGAGCCCGGCGAAGAACATCACCTCAGACGTGATGAACAGCAGCATGCCGAGGACCGGGTTGCCGATGCCCCCACTTTGGTGGGTGGCGTGGGCGGCGTGGGCCTCTGGTGCGGCGTCCGCGGCGGGCGCGGTGAGGGCGGTGGCGTCAGCAGTCATCGTCGTCTCTCCCGCTCAGTGGCCGGTCTGGCTGGCGTGGCCAACAGGCTGGCCGTGCCGGGCGTCAAACACGGGCCGCTCGGAGCGGATCTCGGGCAGGCTGTCAAAGTTGTAGGGCGGGGGCGGTGAGGACGTGGCCCACTCCAGCGTGTTGCCCTCCCAGGGGTCATCGCCGGCGATCTCGCCGCTGCGCAGCGACACCAGCACGTTCCACAGGAACGGCAGCATGGACGCCGCAATCACGAAGCCGCCGATGGTGGCCACGAGGTTCAACTCGCTCCAGCCGGCGCTTGCCGCGTAGTCCGCGATGCGCCGCGGCATGCCCATCAGGCCAAGCTGGTGCATCGGGAAGAACGTCAGGTTGAACCCGATGAACATGATCACAAACTGGATCTTGCCCAGGGTCTCGCTCAGCATTCGGCCGGTCATCTTGGGGAACCAGTAGTAGATCCCGCCAAACACGGCAAACACGGAGCTGCCAAAGAGCACGTAGTGGATGTGCGCCACCACCCAGTAGGTGTCGTGGATGGCGAAGTCCACGGGGACCGCCGCGGAGAAGGCGCCGTTGATGCCGCCGATGAGGAACATCGTGAGGAAGCCCGTGGCGTAGAGCAGCGGGGTCTTGAACGTCAGCTGCCCGCGCCAGAGCGTGGCGATCCAGTTGAACATCTTCACGCCCGTTGGCACCGCAATCAGGAACGTCATCAGCGAGAAGAACGGCAGGAAGACCGCACCCGTGGTGAACATGTGGTGTGCCCACACCGAGAAGCCCAGCGCGCCGATGGCGACGGTGGCGAACACGAACGCCTTGTAGCCAAACAGCGGCTTGCGGCTAAACACCGGGAGGATCTCGGAGATGATCCCCATGGCGGGCAGGATCATGATGTAGACGGCCGGGTGCGAGTAGAACCAGAACACGTTCTGGTAGAGCACCGCGTTCCCGCCGTTGGCCGGGTCAAAGAAGTGGCCGCCGTAGTTGCGGTCGATGAACAGCATGATCAGGGCGCTTGTGAGCACCGGCGTTGCCATGAGGATCAGGACGCTGGTCACCAGCACGGTCCACACAAGGATGGGCATGCGGAACAGGGTCATGCCCGGGGCGCGCATCTTGAAGATGGTCACGAGGAAGTTGATGGCGCCCAAGATGGAGCTGGTGCCGATCAGCGTCAGGCCCATGATCCAGAGATCTGTGCCGGCGCCGCTGAACTTGCTGCCCGACAGCGGCGGGTACTCCGTCCAGCCTGAGGCAGCCGCGCCGCCCGTCGCCAGGAAGCCCGAGGCCATCAGCGCGCCGCCAAGCGGCAGCAGCCAGAACGACAGGGCGTTGATGCGCGGGAACGCCATGTCTGGCGCACCCAGGTGGAGCGGGACAACGTAGTTGCCAAAGCCCGCAAGGATCGGGATGACAAACAGGAAGAGCATGAACGAGGCGTGCATGGTGAACGCCTGGTTGTAGAACGCCTCGCTGACGATCTGCAGGCCCGGCTGGGCAAGCTCAAGGCGGACCACAAGGGCGAGGATGCCGCCCGCGATGAAGAAGACGATCGAGTTGATCAAATACATGATCCCGATCTTCTTGTGGTCCGTGGTGGTCAGCCACTCGTAGAGGCCGCTCCTGTACGCGGGAGCCGCGGGGTTGAGGGTCGTGGTGGCCATCCCAGCTGCTCCCTTACTGAACCGTGAGCGTGCCGGTCATGTTTGGATGAACCGTGCAGTTGAAGGTGTAGGCGCCGGCCGGAAGGGCCTTGACGCCGTACGTGGTCTCGGTGGGGCCGGTCACGATGTCTCCCTTGAAGACCGAGGCGCCCGTGCTGTCTTTGATCTCGAAGTTGTGGGGCACCGATGCGTCGTTGTTCTTGAAGTGGACGCTGAACGCCGAGTTGGCGGGCGCCTGCAGCGCGGCCGTGGAGAACGCGACGTTGAGCGCGCTCAGCTCCAGCGTGGGCCCAGCGGCTGCACCCGAGGGCGGCGGTGTCGGCGTTGCCTGGGCCTTTGCCACTTGGGCGGTGTACCAGGTGTTGAAGTCCGCCACGGGCAGCGCATGGACCTCAAAGACCATGCTCCCGTGGAAGGCGCCGCAGAGCTCGGCGCACTGGCCGCGGTACGTGCCGGGCTCGTCCACGGTGAACTCAAAGCTGTTCTCGCGGCCGGGGATCGCGTCGCGCTTGAACAGGAACTTGGGGACGTAGAACGCGTGGTTGACGTCCATGGAGCGCAGGCTCACCAGCACGGGCTCTCCAACGGGCAGCACGAGGCCGCCGCCGTCGCCAATGGGCAGGTTCTGGCTGAACGTCAGGTTGCCCTGCGCGTCTAGGTAGTCAAACTGCCACTGGAACCGCGAGGCCACGGCACGGACGTGCACGGCTTCGGGCGCCTTGGCCTCAACCTTGTTCAGCGTCTGCCAAGACATCACAAACAGGAACAGGACAATGGCGGTGGGGATCGCGGTCCAGATGATCTCGACAAGGTTGTTGCCGTGGATCTGGGGCGGCAGACCGTCCTGACCGGGCTTGCGGCGGTAGCGCAGCACGGTGATGACGATGAGGCCTTCGACCAGGACGAAGACCAAGGCTCCGATGGCGAAGACGATGTCGTAGAGGGAGCGGGTGGCGTGGGCTCTATCTGTGGCAGGGGCAGCGCCGCCCACGGGGAAGAAGCTGTCCCAGAGTCGCTGCGGCGTGATGCCTGCAGCGGCCAGAACGGCCACGACAGCGGCGATCACCACCACGGCAATCACGACGGCAACAAGAGCGCCGGACCCGGTCCTCGACCGGGGAGATGTTGACATTGGTGTCCTCGACAAGTTCGCCGGCCTGGTGACGGGGCGCCCGGCCTTGGGCAGGGAGGCGGTGTCCGGGGGACGCGCTCGTCACTGACGGCGCCGGACGCGGGCATGATAGCCGGAAACGTCCGCTGCCATTGCGTTGGATGTGACAAATGGCCTGCCGACCCACGGGACAAAAGGACTCCCCGGCGTCGCGCGGGTGACGGCTTGCGGCGCGTGCTCGCCGACGAGGCCGAAATGCTCGTGGAGCGGGCCTTCCGTGCATCGGCCGTGGCCGTTTGGCCGGAATGTCACCCCGGGCCAGCGGTATCGGCATCGTGCCTGTCGCGTTGCTCCGGATTGCTCACCGCACGGGCGTTATCCCGCCGAGGCGCCGATAGCGCTCGCCACGCGGGCATTTCGGAACCTCGCGGCCACCCGGACGCCTCGCCGACGCCCACGCCTCGCACCAGCGCCCCGCGCGAGCCCGTCGCCAACCCTCCATGGCCGACGCGGGTGTTCCAGAACGCTCGCCAGACGGACATTCCGGGAAAGCGTCGTCACGGGGCCGCCCCGCAGCGGGCTGGGTGACAATGGCGCCGTGATCACCTTCCGCCGGTCCCTCGTCGCGGTCTCGGGCGCCCTCGCCGCCGCCGCAGCGCTGGCGCCGGCCGTCCTCGCCCACGGCGCCGTCGCGCCGACAGCGCCAACCCTGGCGGACTTCGTCTTCGGCTGGCGGTTCGATCCCACCATCTGGCTCCCGGCAATCGTCGCGCTGCTCCTCTGGCGCTCGGGCGTCGCAAGGGCCAACCGCAACCACCCCGCCAACCCGGTTGCCCGACGCCGGACGTGGCTCTGGACCGCCGGCGTGCTGGTGGTTGTGGCGGCGCTGGACTCGGGCATCGAGCACTACGACACCGCGCTCTTCAGCGTCCACATGGTCCAGCACATGCTGCTCACGCTGATCGCCCCGCCGCTGCTCCTCCTGGCCGGGCCCATCACGCTGGTGCTCCAGGCAAGCTCGGCCGCCACGCGTCAGCGCTTGGTGCTGCCGCTGCTCCACGCCCGCATCGTCCGGGCCATCTCGCACCCCGTCGTCGCGTGGCTGGTCTTCGCGATCGTCATGTGGGGCACGCACTTCTCGCCGCTGTTTGACGCGTCATTGGAGAACGTCTGGATCCACCGCGCCGAGCACGGGCTGTTCATCACCGCGGCCCTGCTGTTCTGGTGGCCCGCCGTCGGCACGGACCCGTCGCCCTGGCGGCTGCGCGCGGCCGTCCGCCCGCTCTACATCGGTCTCCAGATGCCGCAGAACACGTTCCTCGCCGTGGCCATTTACGCGGCCGACGCGCCGCTCTACGCGCACTACGTGTCAAACATCCGCGCCTGGGGGCCGACGCCGCTGGAGGACCAGCAGCTGGCCGGCGGGATCATGTGGATGGGCGGCGACATCGTCTTCATCATCGCCGTGATCCTGCTGGTGGCGGCCTGGATGCGGGACGAGCAGCGCCGGGCGCCGGCCGAGGACAAGCGCGTGGAACCCGAGCGCGCGGCGATCAACGAGCGCGCGGCGAGGCTCGCGCAGCGCAAGGCGGCCGAAGCCGATCAGCCCTCGGGCGGCACCGGCGCGGCGAGGTAGCCGCGGTACAGCTCCGGGTCCACGTTGCCGCCGGAGATGACACTCACGATCGGCCCAGCCGCGGGGTCCAGCCCCAGTTCGGCGGCACGGAAGCGCATCGCGGCAATCGACAGCGCCCCGGACGGCTCCACCACCAGCCGAGCCTCTTCGGCTGCGAGACGGATGGCCGCGGCGATCTCGACCTCTGACACCGTCACAACGCGCTCCATCTGGACGGACAGGTGCGCGAAGTTGAGCGTGCCGATGGACTGGGTGCGCGTCCCGTCGGCGATTGTGCGACTCACGCGGTCCGCCTCCCAGCGGACGATGTGGCCAGCCGCTAGCGACTCGCGCGCGTCGGCAGCCAGCTCCGGTTCCACGCCGATGACCCGGGCGTTCGGCGCCAGCGCGCTGATGGCCGCGGCAACGCCGGCCGCAAGCCCGCCCCCGCCAACCGGCACCAGCACCACGGCCACGTCCGGCATGGCCTCGGCGATCTCCAGCCCGCAGGTGCCCTGCCCGGCCACGATCCGGCGGTCGTCGTACGGCGGGATGATCGCGAGGCCGCGGGCGGCGGCAATCTCCTCGGCACGCTGCTTGCGCTCGTCCGATGCGGTGCCGACGACGACCACCTCGGCGCCGTCCTCCTCCACGCGGGCGCGCTTGAGGGCGGGCGCGTCCGACGGCATCACGATGACCGCCGGGACGCCGAACAGGCGCGCGGCCCTGGCGACGCCCTGCGCGTGGTTGCCCGAGGAGTAGGTGATGACGCCCTTGGCCCGCTCGGCGGGGGTCAGCGAGGCCACCGCGTTGTAGGCGCCGCGCAGCTTGAACGCGCCGATGGGCTGGAGGGACTCGGCCTTGAGCCACTGGCGGCGTTCGGGCCGGCCAAAGGGGACCAGCGGCGTGCGCAGGGCGACGCCCGCGAGTGTGGCGGCGGCAGCGCGGATCTCGTCGATGGTGACAAGGCGGGTGTCGGTGCCGCTCATCGGCCGGTCCTCATCGTCGGCGGGCTGCGCCAGCAATCCGCTGGCAGTCGATGCAGAGCGCGGCAGTTGGCAGCGCCTCAAGCCGTTCGGCGCCAATCCGCAGGTGGCAGCTGGTGCAGACGCCGTAGGTGCCGGCAGCGATCCGGGCAAGCGCGGCATCGATGTGGTCAAGCTGGCCTTCGTTGTGTTCGCGCAGGGCAAGATCGCGCTGCTGCTCAAACACCTGGCTGGCGGCGGCGGCCTGTGACCCATACGTCATCATGCCGGGGGCCTCGATGCGGTTCTCCCGCAGTTCGGCGGTCAGGCGTGCCCGCTCTGCGAGGAGCGCGTTGCGGATGTCGTCCATGGCGCGATGCTACCGCGCCCTGTGCGCTAGGCTCGGTGCAAACTTCCCGAACTTGAGGCTGATGATGGCGATCGCGAAAGACCCGGTCTGCGGCATGGACGTGGACACCGCAACCTCCAAGCTCTCCCTTGAGCACGAGGGCAAGACCTACTGGTTCTGCGGCAAGGGCTGCCTGCTCGAGTTCAAGGACGACCCCGAGAAGTACCTCGACCCGGCGTACGAGCCCGAGGGGATGTAGTTCCCGGCTCCCAGATAAGTGGGAAATAAGTCGCGCTGCGCACACTGCGCTTCCCTCGCTTGATCGGCTCGGACGCGTCGATCCCCGAGGCTGCGGCCCGGTCGGATCGGGCAAGGAGTCGGTCGTGCGCTCGCGTGTTGCGGGAGCCGCCATTGCGGCGGCGTCTGCCTTGTCAATGGCCCTCGTCATCGTCTTGGAGAGCGGGATGCTCGATTCGGCCAGGCGGTGGTGGGTGTGATTGGCGTGATGGGGACCACATCAAAGCCGGTTGAGCCCGCCACGCTCGGCAACTGCGGCCATTCGCGCCGTTGGCACTCCCGGCGCTGGCGCTCGCGCCGCTGGTAGTTGGCCGCTTGCGGTTGGCCGCGGGCGCCGGGACGCCCGCTACGTCGCCGCCCGCCGGGTTCGCGCGGCCCGCATTCACTCCATGGCTGCCTCAAGGGCTTCGACTCGCCTTGGGGTTCGCGACGCCGCCTGCGGACCTGCTAGACGGTCCAGTTATCCGCAGTTGGCCACGCGCGCAGTCGCTTGACGCATCGCGGGCTGGCGAAGGTCCATCGCGGGGCGCGTGCAAGCGCCGGGCAGGGGACTTGCGGACTCGCCCGGCTCGCTTGGCGCCTTCGATCCCCCGTGGCCAAACATGGAGTGCATACGCGGGGGCAGAACGCCAACGCGACGCGCGGCCGCCAGCGGGCTAGGTTCGGCCCTGCGGGACGCTCTCGCTTGTCAACCGTTGGGCGAAGTACACCGGGATCGCGGAGACCAGGATCATCACCACGGCCACAACGTTGACGAGCGGGCGCTGGTTTGGCAGCCGGAGGTTGGCCAGGATCCAGATGGGCAGCGTCTGCTGCGTGCCCGCGGTGAACGTGGTGACGATGACCTCGTCAAACGAGAGCGCAAAGGCCAGCAGCCCGCCGGCCAGGAGCGCGGTGCCGATGACGGGCAGCGTCACGTAGCGGAACGTGGTCCAGGTGTCGGCGCCAAGGTCCATCGACGCCTCCTCGATGGAGCGCGAGGACCGCCGCAGGCGCGCGATGACGTTGTTGTAGACGGTCACCACGCAGAACGTGGCGTGCCCCACCACGATCGTGAAGATGCTGAACGGCACGCCGATGGTGTTGTACGTGGCGTTGAGCGCCATGCCGGTGAGGATGCCGGGCAGCGCAATGGGCAGCACCAGCATGAACGACACGGCGCCCCGGCCAAAGAACGAGAAGCGGTGCACGGCAAACGCGGCAAGTGACCCCAGGACCAGCGCCACCAGCGTCGCCCCGATGGCGGTCTCCACCGACATCGCCAGCGCGTCGCGGATCTGCTGGTTTGCAAGCGCGTCGCCAAACCAGTGCGTGGTGAACTCGCGGATTGGCCAGGACTGGCCGCGGTCCGCGTTGAACGCGTACAGCACAATCGTGAAGACCGGGATGTACAGGAACAGCATCACGAAGACCGTCGCGAGACCGATGAGGCGTCGTCCCATGGTGGCGGCCTACAGCGCGTCGAACGCGCCGAGCCGGCGCGCAATCAACAGGTAGATGGCCATCACCGCCACGGGCACGGTGGCGAACGCCGCTGCAAACGGCACGTTCCCCGAGACGCCCTGGCTGTTGTAGACCACGTTGCCGATGAACTGGCTGTTGGAGACCAGGCCAGGCGTGATGTAGTCGCCCAGGGTGAGCGAGAACGTGAAGATCGACCCCGCCACCACCGCCGGGAAGACCAGCGGCAGCACCACGCGCCGGAACGTCATCCAGGGCCGCGCGCCAAGGTCGCCCGATGCCTCAAGCAGCGACGACGGCAGTCGCTCAAGCCCCGCGTAGATGGGCAGGATCATGTACGGCAGCCAGATGTAGGCAAACACAATTGGGATGGCCACGTCGCTTGGGTAGATGACAACGCCGGGGATGCCAATCTGCGCCAGCGTCCACTCCAGCGGCCCGCCCTTGGAGAGGATCACGCGCCAGGCATACACCCGGACGAGGTAGCTGGACCAGAGCGGCAGCATCACCAGGATGAACAGCAGCGCCCTGGTCCGCAGCCCCGCGTAGCGCGCCATGAAGTAGGCCACCGGGAACGCCAGCAGCGCATCCAGCACCGTCACCAGTGCGGCAATGCCGATCGTGCGCAGCGCAACGTTGCGGTAGACCTCGCCCGAGAGCAGCTGCTGGAAGTTTCGCAGCGTCAGCTCGTGTTTGACCGCCGACGTGAGCGGATCCAGATACCAGAACGCCGCCACAAAGAGGACGGCCAGCGAACCCAGGTAGACCACGCCAAACCAGCCGGTGGGCGGTGCCAGCAGCAGGAGCAGCTGGAGCGACCGGTGCCGGTAGATAAACGCCAACAGCCGACGGCGAAGGCCGGGGCGGGGCGACGGGAGCGCGGTGGTGGTCATCGGTGGGGTGGGAG
>CAIXZV010000388.1 GCA_903924005.1 uncultured Chloroflexota bacterium
CGCCAGCGCCAGCAATGCCACGCACGCCCTGTCCGCGGTCCCCATCACAGGCGCCTTGCTGGTGGAGGTGGACGGTCGGGCGGGGGACGTGGCGCTGCTGGTGCGGCGGACGGGCGGGGACGACGCCCCGCCCACCCGGGGCGCCCTGCCGACCGAGGGCGTGTGGGTGGGTGGGGGCGGGCGTGGGGGTGGGGGCCGCCGCGGTGGGGGCCGCCGTGGGGGCTGCGGTGGGGGCGGGCGTTGCGGACGTGCCGCATGCCGCCAAGAACGCGGAGACGCCGCCCAAGGCAGCGACTGCTGCGCCGCTCTTCAGCACCGTACGGCGCGAAAGACGCTGGCCAAGATCAGCCATGAAGTTCCTCCTCTGTGACGCAGGCGCATGCAGTCTGCGTGTGCGAATCACCGACGCGATTGTTGCGAGCCGGATGCGCAATGTCAAGAGACTCAACCGTGTTCCAACGGTGATTTCTGTGGAAGTACGTTGACTTTTCCTATCCAAGCGCGTCATCATTGCCTTCTCCGGCGCCGCACCCACGCATGGCACGCGTGATCCGCCCGCCGCCGGCGCAGCAGCCAGGAGATGACGCGAGATGCTTGCTCGGCAGCGCCAGGGGCTGATCCTTGAGCGCATCCGGCAGGTTGGCGCCGTGCGCGTCGCGGACCTCGTGCGCGAGCTTGAGGTCTCGGACATGACCGTCCGGCGCGACCTGGAGATCCTCCAGGCGGCCGGGCTCCTTGAGAAGGTGCACGGCGGCGCAACCGTGCCGTCACGCCTTGCCAGCTACGAGCCCGCGTTCGCAACGAAGTCCGCGATGCAGCAGGCCGAGAAGGCAGCCATTGCGGACGAGGCTGCGTCCATGGTTCAGCCCGGGATGGCCATCGCGATCTCCGCAGGGTCCACCACCTACGCCCTCGCGGAGCGGGTTGCGGAGATCCCCGGCCTGACCGTTGTCACCAATTCGGTCCGGGTGGCGGACCTGCTAAACCTGAAGGGCCGGCGCGACCAGACGGTCATCCTCACCGGTGGCATCCGGACTCCGTCGGAGGCGCTGGTGGGGCCGTTCGCCATTGCGCAGTTGCGCTCCGTGCACCTGGACCTGGTGTTCATGGGCGTGCACGGCATGGACGGCAAGGCGGGCTTCACCTGCCCCAACCTGATGGAGGCTGACACCGATCGGGCGCTCATCGAGGCGGGGCGGCGCCTCGTGGTGGTTGCGGACCACACCAAGTGGGGCGTCATCGGCATCGCATCCATCGCGCGGCTCGATGAGGCCGATGCGCTGGTCACGGACGCAAACATGTCGGCGGCAGGGCTTGGTGCCCTGCGGGGTTCCATCCCTGAGGTGATCCTTGCGGCCGTGCTGCCGGACGCGGCGCCAGGTCCGGTGGAGTTCCCGCATGGCGGGCGGGCGGCACGGTGAAGACGTCGGTACCGACGGCGCATCGTCCGGATGACGCCGGGCTGGCGGCGCTTGACGAGGAGCCCCATCGCCGCCGCAACGCGCTCACGGGGGAGTGGGTGCTGGTCTCCGCGGGGCGGACAAAGCGGCCTTGGCTGGGCGCCGAGGAGCCGGAGCCACCCGAAGAACTGCCCGCGCATGATCCGGACTGCTACCTCTGCCCCGGCAACACCCGTGTGACGGGCGACGTCAACCCGTCATACGCCGCAACGTTTGTCTTTACCAACGATTTTGCGGCGTTGCAGCCCGGCACCTCCGATGCGCGTGTCGGTGAAGGGCTGTTCCGAGCCGAAGGCACGCGGGGCACCTGTCGGGTGGTCTGCTTCTCTCCGCGCCACGACCTGACCCTCGCCGGCATGGACGCCGACGGGATCCGCCGCGTCATCGACGTCTGGGCGGAGCAGACCGCCGAGCTTGGCGACAGGTTCCGCTGGGTCCAGGTGTTTGAGAACCGGGGCGCGGCGATGGGCGCGTCCAACCCGCATCCGCACGGGCAGATCTGGTCCGGTGACGCGCTCCCTGTTGAGGCCAGCCTGGAGTTGGCCGAGCAGCGGCGCCACCACGAAGAGACCGGGCGCAACCTGCTGGCCGAGTACGCGGCGGCTGAGCGTGGCGGACCGCGGGTCATTCGCGACGCCGACGGCTGGCTGACGCTGGTGCCGTTCTGGGCGTCGTGGCCGTTCGAGACCATGCTGGTGCCGCTGGATCCGGCGGCTCGGCTGGCGGCGCTCTCCGATGCCCGCCGCGACGGGCTTGCGGGCGCTCTCCGGGATCTCAACCGCCGCTATGACGCGCTCTTCCGCAAGCCGTTCCCGTTCTCGATGGGCTGGCACCAGGCCCCGTTTGGCCCCGGTGACGACGACGGCACGTGGCAGCTGCACGCGCACTTCTACCCGCCGCTCCTGCGCGCGAGCGTGCGCAAGTTCATGGTGGGCTATGAGCTGCTCTCGGAGCCGCAGCGCGACTTGACGCCAGAAGAGGCGGCCGAGCGCCTTCGGGACGTCTCCCCGGCCTGAGGCCTGCCGAGTGCCGCCCGGCGGCGCACTGCCGCCCGGCAGCGCACTGCCGCCCGGCAGCGCACTGCCGCCCGGCAGCGCACTGCCGCAGGTACGATGGCCCTCCCACCACAAACGGGAGATGACATGCGGCTCTGGGGCGGTCGATTCGGCGACGGGCCGGACGCGCGGATGGCGGACTTCACCCGCTCCATCGAGGTTGACGCGGAGCTCGCGCTCGATGACATTGCGGGCTCGATTGCGCATGTGCGCGGGCTGGCGCGCGCCGCCCTGCTAACCGACGAGGAGGCTGAGCAGCTTGAGATTGGGCTGGTCAGCCTGCGCGAGGACGTGGTGGCGGGCGCCGTGGTGTGGGACCCGGCGCTGGAAGACGTCCACATGAACCTTGAGACGCTGCTCACCGAGCGGGTTGGCGCCGTGGGCGGCAAGCTCCACACCGGGCGCTCGCGCAACGACCAGGTGGCCACAGACCTGCGCCTCTGGACGCGGCGGCGGATTGGGCATCTTGATGAGGCGCTGCTGGGCCTGGAGCGCGCGCTCGTTGACCTCGCGGAGCGCGACGGCGACGCCGTCCTGCCCGGCACCACGCACATCCAGCCGGCCCAGCCCGTGCTCCTGGCGCACCACCTGCTTGCCTATGTCGAGATGCTGGAGCGCGACCGCGGCCGGCTTGCCGATGCGCGCGCCCGATTGAACGTTTCCCCGCTTGGCGCTGGCGCCCTGGCCGGGGCGGGCTACCCGCTTGACCGCGAGGCGACGGCTGCCGAGCTTGGCTTCGCCGGTGTAACGGCCAACTCGCTCGATGCCGTCTCGGATCGAGATTTCGTGGTGGAGGTCTTGTCGGCCGCTGCCCTGGCGATGGTCCACCTTTCGCGGTTGGCGGAGGAGATCACCTGGTGGTCAAACCCGCGGTTTGGGTTTGTCCGCGTGGCGGACGCCTTCTCCACGGGTTCATCCATGATGCCCAACAAGAAGAACCCCGATCCGGCGGAGCTTGTCCGCGGACGGTCCGCGGGCGTTATCGGCGCACTGGCCGGCATGCTCACGCTGATCAAGGGTCTGCCGCTTGCGTACCAGCGCGACCTCCAGGAGGACAAGCCCGCGTTCTTCGCCTCGCTGCGCACGCTCGAGACATCGCTTGGCGTAATGGCTGGGCTGATGGAGACGTTGGTCATCGACCGCGGCCGGATGCGGACGGCGGCCGACGAGGGCTACACCACGGCAACGGCCCTCGCAGATGCGCTGGTCCGCCGCGGCGTCCCGTTCCGAGCGGCCCACCACATCGTCGGCGGGCTTGTTGGCGGGGCAGAGGCAGAGGGCATCCGCACGCTTGCGGCGCTCCCCGACGAGGCGTTCCGCGCCGCGCTGGACGGCTCAGACGATCCGACCGCCCGCCAACTCGCGCACGAGCGGGGCCTCGCAACCGCCCTGCGTGCGTCGGCCACCCTTGAGGGCTCGCTTGCATCAGCAGACGTGATTGGGGGGACGGCGCCCGCCCGCGTGGCTGCAGCGCTGGCAGCCGCGAAGGATCGGCTCGGCATCGGCATCGAATAGCACCCGCGGGTCAGCGGCCTGGCGGCAACCCTGGATCGACGTCCCGACGGAGGAACGCGCATGCTCACGCTCGACACGATCCGCGAGGCGCCCAAGGCGCTGCTCCACGACCACCTTGACGGCGGTTTGCGCCCGGCGACGATCATCGACCTCGCGCGCGAGTTCGGCTACAAGGGCCTGCCCACACAGGACGCGGACGATCTGGCGGCCTGGATCCGGCGCGGCGCCGACCGCAAGAGCCTTGAGCTCTATCTCGAGACGTTTGCGCACACCTGCGGCGTCATGCAGCACCGCGACGCGATCATCCGCGTTGCCGCAGAGTGCGTGGAGGACCTGGCGGCCGATGGCGTGGTGTACGCCGAGATCAGGATGGCGCCGGAGCTCTGCGTTGATCAGGGCCTGACGCTTGACGACGGTGTTACGCAACCCTACGAGGCCATGCAAGGCCGGACAGAAGGCGCGCTGATCAAGATAAGTCCAACCCAGTTCCAGGTCGGCC
>CAIXZV010000389.1 GCA_903924005.1 uncultured Chloroflexota bacterium
CGTCAGGCCCGTGGCTCATCCACATGCGGACCGCGGTGGGGGCGGTGAACATGACGTTCACCCCAAAGCGCTCGCAGATCTCCCAGGTGACATCGGCACTTGGGTAGTCAGGCACGCCCTCCCGCACGAGGACCGTCGCCCCAATGGAGAGCGGCCCGTAGACGATGAATGAGTGGCCCACGATCCAGCCGATGTCCGACGTGGACCAGTAGATATCGCGGTCGTTGATCTGGTAGAAGGCGCGAGCTAGATATGTGACGCCCACCATGTAGCCGCCCGTGGTGTGGACGACGCCCTTTGGCTTACCCGTCGTGCCGCTCGTGTAGAGGATGAAGAGCGGGTCCTCGGCGTCCATCGGCTCGGGGGCGCAGTGGATCTCGTGGCCTTCCTGAATGTCGTAGAAGTCCACCTCGCGTTCGCTCTCAAACGACACTGGGGCGTCCCCGGGCCGGGAGCCCCGGCGGTGGACCACCACCCACTCCACGGATGCGTTGTCGCGGACGGCCTCGTCCACCGTGGGCTTGAGTGGCAGTTTCTTGCCGCGCCGATACGTGTAGTCCGAGCAGACCACGACGCGCGCCCCGCAGTCCTGAATGCGGCTCGCCAGCGCCTGGGTGCCCATGCCGGCGTACACGACGCTGTGGATGGCGCCCAGCCGTGCACAGGCAAGCATCGTGATGATCCCCTCGGCCACGAGGGGCATATAGACGATGACGCGGTCACCCTTGCCCACGCCCAGCCGCTTGAGCGCGTTGGCAAACCGGTTGACTTCGCGGTACAGCCGCGCGTAGGTATACGTGTGCTCCTCGCCGTCCTCGCCAAGCCAGATCAGGGCGGCCGTGTTCCGGCGCTCACCGTGGACGTGGCGGTCAAGGCAGTTGACCGTGGCATTGAGCTTGCCGCCGGTGAACCACCTGTGGTCGGGCAGGTTGATCTCGGACACGGCTGTCCAGGGCTCCATCCAGTCCACGTTGGCGGCTTGCTCCGCCCAGAACCCATCTGGATCACGCATGGCGCGGTCGCGTTCGACGGCGTCGTTGCGCAGATACGCAGCTCGGGCGAGGGCCAGCGGCGGCGCAATGACGTCCTCGTCATGCATGAGGGCCGAAATTGCGGCCTGCTGGGACTCCGTCAGCTGAACGTCGGACATCTGGGCTCTCCACGGCTGCATTGGCGGCGTGCGCATCGTAGCCGCGCACGTGCCACCGCACACGACAGGTTCCGGCAAGATAGGCGCTGCTACGCGCGCCCGATTGGGGCCAGCGCGTCTGGAGGTTGACATCGTCGTCCGCGTGCTTGTGGCCTACGCCACCAAGATGGGCTCAAACCGGGAGATTGCCGAGGCGATTGCGGCTGTTCTGCGCGAGCACGACCTTGAGGCGGACGTCCGCTCCGTCCGCGACGTCAGGACCCCGGATGGCTGGGATGCCGTGGTGCTTGGCTCGGCGCTGTATGCCGCGCACTGGCAGCGGGATGCAAACCGCTTTGTCGCCCGCAACCGCGAGGCGCTGGCCGCGCGCCGGGTCTGGGTGTTCTCCAGCGGCCCGCTCGATCGGTCACTTGCCGACGCGGACTTGCCCATTACACCCAACGCGGCCGAGATCTTGGCCGGCGTGCCCTACGAAGGCCATCGGACGTTTGGGGGACTCCTGCGGCCGGACGCCGAGGACGTGGATCCGCAGATCTTGCGAACGCACGCCGTGGGCGACTTCCGGGACTGGACGTCCATCCGCTCTTGGGCAGCAGCCATCGCCAATGCGCTCAGCGCCTGACCAGGGCGAGGGGCTCGCCAACCGTCGCCATTTGACCGCAGACGCATAACCGGGGAGAGTTCGCACGTGCGTACAAATCTTGCGACCCTGCTTAGCCTCATCATCCCCGGCCTCGGCCACCTGCTTGCCGGCCGCCGCCGCGCAGGCCTCGTGTTCCTCGTACCGTTCGTGGCGCTCGTCGTGGCAGCGCTGGCCGTGTTCCTCGCCAAGGGCCTCGTGGGTCTCGCCGAGCTCATCGTCACGCCTGGCGTGTTGCCCGCCCTCGCGGTCCTCAACATCGTCTTGGGTGTCTGGCGCCTGGCCTCCGGGCTTGATTTCGCCCGCCGCGGACGCCTGAGCGCCACATCGTTTGTTGGCTTTGCAGTCGTCGCGCTGTTGCTCGTGGTCATCCCCCACGCCTACGCGGGTCAGTACATCGCCACGGTCAGCGACTTCCTTGACTCCACGTTTGCCACCGTTGACCCAAACGCAACCGACGCGCCGGTTGTGACCGATCCCCCTGACGCAACGCTTCCCCCAACCACTGACCCCACCGACGAGCCAACTGACCCGCCAAGCGACGGCGCCACCGATACGCCGCTGCCGTCTGGCGTCACGCCCGCGCCGGATCCCACGCTTGGCCCACCGCGTATCGCCGGATCCGGCACGCTTCCTGGGCTCGGCGTCGCCGTGCCATGGGCGCGCCCCGGCGATGTGCCGTGGGGCAACGACGGCCGCTTCGATCTGCTGCTGCTTGGATCCGATGCGGGCACCGACCGCTGGAGCCGGCGCATGGACGTCATGCTGCTCGTGGAGATCGACGTTGCAACCGGCAAGGTGGCGATGATCGGCCTCCCGCGCAACTTGCTCAACGCGCCGTTCCCGCCGGGTGCTGCGCGCGACGCCAGCCCGTGCGGGTGCTTCACAGGCCTCCTCAACGCCATGTATGTCGAGGCGACGGCCGTTCATCCAAGCCGGTGGCCCGGCTCTGGTGCGGTCAAGGGCATTGGCGCCGTCCGCTCGATGGTGTCGCAGCTGACTGGCCGTCCCATTGACGCTGTTCTTGTGGCGGACCTCTGGGGCGTCATCAAGGTTGTGGACGCCATGGGCGGGATCGATATCAATATCCCGGCCTCCGTCCACGATTCGCACTACCCGGATCCTGTCTACGGCAGCATCAAGCTGGACATTCCTGCCGGGCATCCTTGCCCCAATCCAGTTTGTC
>CAIXZV010000390.1 GCA_903924005.1 uncultured Chloroflexota bacterium
CAATTCAGGCGCTATCGGGTCAGTCGTGGAATTGGCTAATCGTTGATCACTATGCGCTGGATGCACGCTGGGAAAGTACAATGCGCGAAACTGCCAAGCAGATCATGGTCATCGACGATATAGCCGACCGTCAACATGATTGCGATGTATGCCCAGTCGCCAAGGTGCGAGAGGTAGACCGCGCGATACGTCAGGTCGGCGCGACAGCGTGGGCAGCGGATGGTGTCGGCCGCCCTGGTGATCTTGTCCAGCGAGCCCGGCAGCTCGAGGCCAAAGGTGACGCGGCGCCCGTCGCGCTCCTCGGTGAAGGACGCAACCAAAGGATCATCAGCGTTGGCCACCACGACGCCATCGGCGGGCATCTGCTTGCTGACCCAGGCCAGCGCATCGCCCAGCGCATGGAGCTCGCCAAAGCGGTCAAGCTGGTCACGGACAAGCTCGGTCACCACCAGCACGCGCGGTGCCAGATCCGTGAGGACGGTGAGGAGCGTGCCCTCGTCAACCTCGGCCACCAGCGCATCGGCGGCTACGCGGCCACGCAGGTCTGCCCCGGCGACGGCCAGGCTGGTGACGCCGTGGATCAGGTTTGACCCAAGGCTGTTGTGGTTGACCGCCACGCCCTGGCCCCGCAGCAGCTCAGCGGTGAAGCGCGCGGTTGTCGTCTTGCCGTTGCTGCCGGTGATCGCCACAACCGGCACGCCGGAGCCGCCGACAAGTGTGGCAAGGACGTTGGGATCGATGCGGCGCGCGATGCGTCCGGGAACCTGCGTGCCGCCACCCTTGCCCAGGAGGCGCGACGCAGTGCCGGCGGTCCTCGCGGCGACCAGCGCCGTGAACAGGCGGGGCGTCAGGCTGGGGGTCCGCCGCTTGCCTGCGAGGCTGGGCGGCAGGCCGGCCGCGTCCACGGGACTAGCAGGGGCCGCGGGAGGTGTCTTGGGTGCAGTCATCGGCGCGAGTCTACCCGGCTGGCCGCCCATGGCACGTGCGCCGACGCGGCTAGAGCCCGCTGTACGCGTGCAGCCCGGTGAACCACAGGCTGCCCGAGTACGTGACCAGCACCATGCCGAAGCCGACGACCAGCAGTAGCGCTGCCGGGCGACCAGCCCACCGGCGCTGGTTGCGCGCGTGGAGGTAGACCGCGTAGGTGAGCCACGTGACCAGCGCGGAGGTCTCCTTGGGGTCCCAGCCCCAGTAGCGCGACCAGGCGATGGACGCCCACCAGGAGCCCAGCACGATCATCGTGGCAAAGATGGGGAACGCGATGATGACCGCGCGGTAGGCGGCCTCGTCGAGCGTCTTGTGCGAGGGCAGCCAGGCAAAGCGGTCCTGCGTCCCCTGGACGAGGTACCCCACGCCCGCCGCACACGCCGTTGCGAAGATGCCGTACGAGATCACGGCCAGCCCCACGTGGATGGTGAGCAGCGGGGCGTTCTGGAGCGCCGGCACCAGCGGCTCGATGTCGCCTGGCAGGGACGAGGCGTACAGCAGCATCGCGAGGGCCACTCCGGTGGGGATCAACCCAAGCTGGCGTATGGCAAAGCGACGGCCGAGATAGAGGTAGCCGCCCAGCATGGACGTGGCAAACGCCGAGCTGAACTCGTAGAGGTTGCCGTACGGGCCGCGGCCAACCGCGATCCCGCGCGCCACCAGAGAAGCCAGCAGCAGCGCAAAGGCCAGCGCGCCCGCGCCCCAGGCGGCCCGCGAGAGCGGCGATGCACCAGCAATGCCCGGCCGACCGGTGGCCGCCGCCGCACGCGCCGTGACAAAGGAGCCCGTGACGCCGCCCGCGGCAAATGCGGGCATGGGTACGGAGGGCGCAAGGACGGCCAGCCGCCGCCCGTTTGCAAGCAGCACCGCATGGCCCACATGGGCGGCAAACGCAAGCGCGGCCACGATGGAGCCGAGCACGAACAGGAGCGAGGACGCCTGTGCCATCAGTATTCCCGGGACGCTTGCGGCCGTCGGTATCGGCGGCCTCTTGTTCAGGCGGCGGCTGCGCCACCGGGCGGCGGACCGACCGGGCGAAGCGACCGCGTGGTGGGCTTCAGGGTGAACGAGAGACCGCAGTTCCCGCAGGAGGCGATGACCGCGGCTCGGACCAGCCCGCACTTGGGGCACGCCAGCACCAGTTCTTCGCCGCTGGGCGAGCGCGTGGCGCCCGGCTGGTAGATGACTCCCTCGAGCGGGCTGTACGGCTCTCCGGCCGGGTAGACCGGGTTGCCGTCAGCGTTGCGTGCCGCTGGACGCGTCTCTGGGGCGAACGTGGCCGCGCGACGCGGACGCTTGACGCCGTAGCGCAGCCAGGCGAGCACCAACAGAGAGACGATGGGCCCAACGACGCCGATCGCCAGCAGGATGGGCAGCAGCCCGATGAGGGCGCCCCAGTCCGGCGTGACAAATGTGGCGGAGAACTGGAGGATGCTGCTCCAGATCTTGTCGATGCTTTGGCTGATCACGGCCAAATCCTAACAGGAGGGAGCATCGCGGGCGCCAACAGAACTCAGGGTGCAGGGTTGTTCGGATGGCGCTTGTGGCGAGCCACGCGGAACCCCGGGCCAACCTTGGTTGTGGCGCCGCGGCCCGGCCGCCAGCGGGGGCGGTCGTCATCGCGCGCGTCCTGCGTTGCCCCAGCCAGACCGCCGGCGCCGGGCGTCGGTGCGCCTGATCCAATCGGCGGGCGTCGGTTCCCGGGCGCAGGGCTGGCGAGGATTGGGATGGACAGCCTCCCGGCCAGCCACTGGAGCGGCACGGTCCGGGCACCACGCGCCATCAGCGCGATCCGCAGGTTGCGGTCGTCGGTGACCACAAGGACCCGCATCGCGTCGGACGGGACGGTGCCAAGCAGTTCGAGGATCACGTCATCGCCCGTCCGGCGGCCGGACCAGCGGACGTGCATCTTCTGGGCGACGCGCCCTTTCACGCCATGACCCATGCCGTCAAACACCAGCTGGATCTCAACGTCGCCGGGGATGGCAGCGCGGACACGGCCAACGATGGCGGCTGGCGGCGCCGCGGTCCCCGCACCAAGCCGGTACAGGAAGTTGGTGCCGTCAACCACGAGGCGGTCGATGCCTTCGAGAGCGGAGTTGGGAGCCGGGGCCATGCGCTCACGGTAGCATCGCCGGGTGCTTCTGCTTGTTGATCTTGATGGCGTTGTCTACCGCAGCCAGGAGCCTGTCCCAGGCGTGCCAGCTCTGCTGACAGCACGCGTGGCTGCCGGCGACCGCGTCGCCTACGTCACCAACAACGCCACAACCCACAGCAGCGACTATCAGGCGCGGCTTGAGGGCTTCGGCGCGCCGTACCACCCGTCAGCCGTTGTGACGAGCGCGCAGGCAAGCGCGGTGTGGACCCGCGACAATCTCCCGGACGTCCGCCGGGTCCTTGCGTCCGGCACGCCGGGGCTGGCGCGCGAGCTCTCGGAAGCCGGGTTCGACGTGGTCCACGCTGCCGATGTGGCGGACCTGATGCGCGCAAGTCGCGCCGACGGCTACGACCTGGCCGGGCGCCCGGACGCTGTGGTTGTGGGTCTTGACCCTGAGATGACCTATTTGCGCCTGGCGGCAGCCGCCGACTGCGTCCGTGCTGGCGCGGTCCTTGTGGCCACCAACCGTGATCCGATGTTCCCCACGGAGTACGGGTTCCGACCCGGGGCCGGGTCCGCGGTGACGGCGATTGAGACCGCGGCGCGGACACCAGCGCGCGTGACCGTGGGCAAGCCCGGGCCGTACCTGTTGGAGGTGGCCATCCGCCGGGCTGGGTCGCGGGCAGCCGATGCCGTGATGATCGGCGATGCGCTCTCAGACATTGTCGCGGGCAAGGCCGTGGGCGCCCGGACCGTGCTGGTGCTGACGGGCATCACGTCGGCTGCGGCCGCTGCCGCGCTGACCGGCGACGAGCGGCCGACACGCGTGGCCGCCGATGCCGCCGAGTTGGCCCTGGTTCTGGACGAGCTCGCTGGCGAGATCGACGGATAGGAGTCCCGTCCGGGGTCAACCTGCAAGTGGTTCGGTGCAAGCCGAATGATCGGCGGCGCCTGGCAGCGCGGCACTCTCCA
>CAIXZV010000391.1 GCA_903924005.1 uncultured Chloroflexota bacterium
CGAGCGCTGGCGGATGTCGCTCATCGACGACCGGCCCCTGATTGCCCGCCCGTACAAGACGCTTGACCCCCAGCCAAACGCGCCGATGGAGCGCCGGATCCGCAATTGGGCGGAGGCCGAGTTCTTTGACGCATCGCGCTGGCTCGACGTCGCGTATGTGCTGATTGCCTTCCCGCTGATCGTCATCGAGTTCACGTTCTCGGTGGTCTTGTGGTCGCTGGCGGTTGGGTTCGCGCTGTCGCCGCTGGCCCTCCTCGTTTTGGTGGCGCCGGACCGCTTCCCGGGCGTCCATTGGTACACCGGCGTCTACACGCCCGACCAGGTTGTCGCGGTGCTGTTCGTCATCGGCCTGGTGCTGCTGCCAATCGCCGCATCGGTCACCCGCGCCTTCGCCATCGCGCACCGGTACATCGTCGAGGGGATGCTCTGCATCAGCCCCTCCGAAGCCCTTCGCCGTGACAACGACCGCCTCCGGGGTAGCCGCGCCGCCACGGTGGAGCTTGAGGCCACCGAACTGCGCCGCATCGAGCGCGACCTCCACGACGGCGCCCAGCAGCGCCTGGTCATGCTGGCGATTGATCTCGCCCTGGCCGAAGGCAAGATCGACAGCGATCCGGCTTCCGCCAAGACGCTCGTGGCCGGGGCCCGCGAACAGGCTCGGCAGGCGCTGGGCGAAATACGCGATGTGGTGCGCGGCACGGCCCCGTCCATCCTGCTGGACCGCGGTCTGGTTGCGGCGCTGGGCGCGGTTGCCGGGCGCAGCTCGGTCCCCACCTACATCGACAGCAGCCTGGACGCCAACGAGCGGCTGCCGCACGCGGTGGAGCGCGCTGCGTACTACGTGGTGACCGAGGCCATCACCAACGTCGCCAAGCATGCGGGCGCCACGCGTGTGGACGTCACGCTCCGGCGAGAGCCGCATCGGCTTGGCGTCTGGGTCCGCGATGACGGCAAAGGCGGCGCGTCGGTGGTGGCCGGCGGCGGCCTTGCTGGCCTCCGCGACCGCGTGGAGGCGCTGGACGGGAAGCTCGTCCTTGAGAGCCCGGAGGGCGGCCCCACGATGGTCCACGTGGAGCTGCCAATCCCGCTCGCCTGAAACCAGGCACCCGCACGGGCCGCAGACGCTAGGCTTGTGTTGTGAGCCTCGGTCCTTCGATCCAGGTGCCGCCCAAGAAGTGCCCTTCGTGCGGCATGACCAACTTGCCGCTTGCCCAGCGGTGCAAGTCCTGTGGCCACGTGTTCTGGGTCAAGAGCCCCACCCACCAGCCCCACGTCCCGGGTCCGTTCTTCCTGCCCAAGATCGTGAGCCTGGTGGCGGCCGCCGTGCTGGGCTTTGGCGTCTGGATCCTCATCCAGCCCGCGGACGCGAGTCGCCTGCCCGCGTCGGTTCTGTCCGCAAGCCCGACCGCAAGCCCGTCAGGCAGCCCATCGATCAGCCCGTCCGCCAGCCCGCCGCCGTCCTGATTTCGGGCTGCCGGGCCAATCGGCGCCGCGAGAAGCCCCGAACGGCCCAGTTGCGCAGCGTGGCGGGGCCCGATGATCCGGGGTGACGGCGTCCCTGCAGGAGCGCCAAGACACACCAAGCGGGAGGCACCAGATGGCGATGGCCGAAGAGCGTGGACCAACTGGCGAGTCTGAGCGCCCCATCGAGTGGGAGATCGCCGTTCCGCTTATTGGCAACCGCGCGGTGATGGGCGACTGGGTGAAGCTCTGTGTGGTGACCGGCATCGTGACCGGCGGTCTCATCGGCTTGCTGCTTGCGGTGCAGGGCGAGTGGGGCGCAGTCCTGTCGGTGCTGGCGGCCATTGGCGCGCTGTCGCTGGGCCTCTTCGTCCTCGGCATTCTCATCATGGCTGTCTTCTTTGGCGGCCACATGCACTTCAAGTTCACGCTGGACGGGGATGCCATCCGCTGCGACATGGTGGACACGCGCGCCAAGACCGCCAACCGGCTTGCGCTTGCGGCGGGCATCCTCGCGGGCAAGCCCGGGGCTGCGGGTGCTGGCGCAATGGCGATGTCACGGGAGTCTGCGTCTGTGGCCTTCTCCGGCGGCTTCAGCGCCAGGTTCAAACCGGGCAGCCGGCAGATTGACCTCAGCAATGGCTGGCGTCGGCTGATGGTTGTCTATGCAACGCCAGAAAACTACGCGGCGGTGGCAGCCCGCATTGATGCGCGGATGCGCACGGCCGGCACGGCAGCACGTGTCTCCACGTCCAACCCGCTGCCCAAACGTCTCGCGCTCACGGCGCTCGTGGTCATCGCAACGCTGCCCGTCTTTGCGCTTGTTGACGCCTACGACGTGTCGCTTTTCGTGGTCCTGCTGCTGCTTTGCTTCGCCATGGCCACGTTGTGGCTGGTTCGCGTCTTCGGTGTGGTGGTGATCGGATGCGCGGCGGTCATCGTGGCGATGGTGGCGGCGTCCGCGCTTGAGGTCCGGGATTCGATGTTCAATGCCGGCGAGACCTACCGGCACTTCGAGGTCTTTGACGAGAATGACGTGCTGATGCTGCTCATCGCGGGCGTCGGTCTGGCCATCCTTGTAGGCCTCAGCGTGGTTGCGTTGCGCGGAAAGTTGCCGTCGATGCTGGAGCAGGACGCAGAGAGCGCCGGCCAAGGCTTACCGCCAAGGCTGACCGCCTTTCAGCGGCGGCACGCCTCGTCGTACTGCGCAAGCGCGTCTGCCAGCGACACCGGCCGCCGGAACAGGCTCTCCGCGGGCGCTTCCGCATTGACGCGGGCGATGGCCGCGTTGGCGCGCGTCACGATGTCCTCAAGGGCTGCCCGGTCACGTTTGCGCGCGATGCGAGACGGCGCGTCGCCCGACGCCGCACGCGTCAGGATGGCG
>CAIXZV010000392.1 GCA_903924005.1 uncultured Chloroflexota bacterium
AGCGGCGCGTGCTCGTCGTGGCTCCGGCCAAGGACGCAATGCTGCTCCGCTCGCTTGCCAACCTGCCGTCAGTCACGGTGATCCTTGCAGACTCGCTCAATGTTGTGGACCTGCTCAACGCTGACTCGGTCCTGATTGAGCAGCCGGCTCTGGCCCGCATGGAGGAGGTGTACGCGTGAGCGCTCTTACCGCCGCCGACATCATCCTTCGGCCCGTGATCTCGGAGAAGTCCATCGACGAATCCGGGCGCGGCAAGTACACATTCGCCGTCCACGATGACGCAAACAAGATTCAGATCAAGGCCGCAGTCGAGGAGCTCTACAGCAAGGAGAAGGTGACAGTTGTCGCCGTCAACGTGCTGACCTCGAAGGCGAAGGAGAAGCGGCGCGGCACGAAGCGCGGGCGTGTGGTTGGCCACACGTCGGCCTGGCGTAAAGCCATCGTGACGCTCGCCCCCGGCCAGAAGATCGAGTTCTTCGAGGGGGTGTAGAAATGCCGCTCCGAAGCTATAAGGCAACCTCACCGGGCCGCCGGTGGATGACTCGCTCGACTTTCGAGGAGATCACCACCGACCTCCCGCATAAGCCGCTGCTTGAGCCGATGAAGCGCGGCTCCGGCCGCAACAGCCAGGGCCGGCTCACCGTTCGCCATCGCGGCGGCGGCGAGAAGACCCATTACCGCATCATCGACTTCAAGCGGAACAAGCCTGGCGTTCCGGCCCGGCTGGCCACCATCGAGTACGACCCCAACCGGTCGGCTCGCATCGGCCTGCTGTTCTACCGGGACGGCGAGAAGCGCTACATGCTCCTGCCCAACGGGCTCAAGGTTGGGGACATCGTTGTCTCCGGTCCTGATGCCGAGGCACGGCTTGGCAACGCGCTGCCGCTCGCGAACATCCCGCTCGGCACGACGGTGCACAACATCGAGCTTGTCCCCGGCAAGGGTGGCCAGATTGTCCGGTCCGCCGGCGTGTCTGCGCAGGTCCTGGCCAAGGAAGGCGAGTTCGCCACAATTCGTCTCCCCTCGGGCGAGATGCGTCGTGTGCCCCTTCGCTGCATGGCGACGATCGGCCAGGTGTCGAACGTCGATCACGAGAACCAGAGCCTCGGTAAGGCCGGTCGCGCACGCCACATGGGCCTGCGTCCGGAGGTCCGAGGTGTGGCGATGACCCCGCGTGACCACCCCCACGGTGGTGGCGAGGGTTCAAGCCCAACCGGTATGCCGCCCAAGACGCCTTGGGGCAAGCCGGCCATGGGCTATCGGACGCGGCGCGGGAAGACGACAAACCGTCTCATCGTCCGCAGCCGACATCGCAAGTCGTAGGCAGAGGAGCTAGCGCATGTCACGTTCGGTCAAGAAGGGACCGTTCGTCCAGCCCCGGCTTCTCGCCCGGGTGCAGGATATGAACAAGCGGAGCGAGCGCAAGGTCCTCAAGACCTGGTCGCGCGCCTCCGTGATCTTCCCTGATTTCATTGGTCACACCATCGGTGTCTACAACGGCAAGAAGCATGTGCCGGTGTATGTCACTGAGAACATGGTCGGTCATCGTCTCGGCGAGTTCGCGCCCACCCGCAACTATCGCGGGCACGGCAAGACCGCCGACCGATCCGCCGGCGTACGGTAGAGGAGCGAGCAATGCGCGTTTCCGCTACTGCCAAGTATCTCCGGGGCTCCACCCGGAAGACCCGCCTCGTGACTGAGGCCATCAAGGGTCTGCCTGTGGAGGTGGCCGCCGCAAAGCTGGCGTTTATGCCGCAGCACGCCGCGCGCAGCGTCCTTATGGTGCTGAAGAGCGCGACGGCCAACGCCGAGAACAACCTCAATCGCTCCGCTGACGAGCTGATCGTCGCTGACGCGATTGCGAACGAGGGCCCGACGATCAAGCGGTGGCGCCCACGGGCTCAGGGTCGGGCGTTCCCGATCCACAAGCCCATGACGCACATCACGGTCGTCGTCGCCGATCGGGAGGCCTAGGCATGGGACACAAGGTCCATCCGTACGGCTACCGCCTGGGCTACACCCGAACGTGGACAGCCAAGTGGTACGCCGACAAGGATTACACCGCCCTCCTTCAGGAGGACATCAAGATCCGGCAGCTGCTTGACAAGCGGCTTGCCAACGCCAGCGTCAGCGGTGTGGAGATCGAGCGTGGCATCAACCACGTGACGGTCGCCATCTCCACCGCAAAGCCGGGCATCGTGATCGGCCGCGGCGGCCAGAACGTCGAAGTCCTCCGCAAGGAGATCGGCGACCTGACCAAGCGCAAGGTCAAGCTTGAGATCCGCGAGATCCGCCAGCCTGAGTTGGACGCGTACCTCGTGGCCCAGAACATCGCGCAGCAGCTGACTCGCCGTGTCGCCTATAAGAAGGCGATGAAGCAGTCCATCCAGCGCTCGATGAAGGCTGGCGCCAAGGGCGTCAAGATCGCCCTCGCCGGCCGCCTCGGCGGTTCGGAGATGGGTCGCCGGGAGTGGGACCGCGAAGGTCGCATTCCGCTGGGCACACTGCGCGCGGACATCAGCTACGGCCAGGTCCATGCCGGCACCACCTACGGGCGGATCGGCGTCAAGGTCTGGATCTACAAGGGCGATACGCCGGTTGAGCGCAAGCGCCGCGAGGCGATGGCTGCTTCGTCCGGTGCTGCGGCTGCAGCCGCGCAGGGGGCATAAGCCATGCTGATGCCCCGTCGCGTCAAGCACCGCAAGGTGATGCGCGGCCGAATGTCCGGACCCACCAAGGGTGGCGGTTACGTCGCCTTCGGTGACTTCGGTCTGGCCACGCTTGAGCCCGCGTGGATCACGGCCCGCCAGATTGAGGCCGCCCGCCGCGCCATGACCCGCTCGGTCAAGCGTGGTGGCCAGGTCTGGATCCGGATCTTCCCGGATAAGCCCGCCACCAAGAAGCCCGCTGAGACCCGAATGGGTTCCGGCAAGGGCGCCCCCGACCATTGGGTCGCGGTGGTTCGCCCAGGCCGAATCCTGTTCGAGATGGGCGGCGTCGATCGCGAGTCTGCGGTCGAGGCCTTCCGCCTCGCTTCCCACAAGCTCCCGGTGGCGACCAAGGTCGTTTACCGAGAGGAAGCCAAGGAGGTCACCGGTGGAGATCGGTGAGGTCCGCAAGCTCACGGATCACGAGCTGGACGACAGGCTTCGCGAAGCAAAGCAGGACCTCTGGCAGGCCCGCTTCGCTCTCTCGACCCGCCAACTGAAGGACTACAGCCAGATCCCGGCGACGCGACGGACGATCGCCCGGATCCTCACCGTCAAGCGCGAGCGGGACACCGCTCCGCGTTCGGCGGAGTAGGAGCGTCGGGATGCCCACCGCAGGAGCCACTACCCCCGTGAAGGGACAGCGCAAGACCAAGGTCGGACGCGTTGTCAGCGACAAGATGGACAAGACGATCGTCGTGTCCGTTGAGCGTCTGACCCGCCACCCGCTCTACAAGCGCGTCATGAAGGCCTCGAACAAGTTCGCGGCCCATGACGAGACCAACGAAGCCAAGATCGGGGACACCGTCCTCATCGAGGAGTCGCGTCCGCTCTCAGCCACCAAGCGCTGGCGCCTGGTGTCCGTGCTCTCGCGAGCCGGAGAAGAGCGGGCCGCCGAGACGATGATTGAGGAAGAGGCGGAGACCTCCGAGGCGATCCACCACAGTGCCCACCCGGGCCGCCACGCCGGGGCTGACGCCGCCGGCGGGGAGGGCCAGGCGTGATTTCTGTAGCGACCCGCCTCCGCGTCGCGGACAACACGGGCGCCCGCACGATCGAGTGCATCCGGATCATGGGCCGTTCGCGCAAGACCACCGCCGGCATCGGCGACGTGATCATCGCGAGCGTCAAGTCCGCGATCCCCAACGCACCGGTCAAGAAGGGCGACGTCGTCCGCGCCGTGATCGTGCGCACATCCAAAGAGTTTGGCCGCCCGGACGGCAGCTACATCCGCTTCGATGAGAACGCGGCTGTGCTCATCAACAACCAGGGCAACCCGCGCGGGACCCGCATCTTCGGACCGGTCGCGCGAGAACTGCGGGATCGGAACTACATGAAGATCGTGTCCCTCGCGCCGGAGGTGCTCTGATGACCAACCGGTCAGTCCAGCACGGCACGAAGGTCCCGGAGATCCGCAAGGGCGACACCGTGATCGTGCTAGCCGGCAAGGACGCAGGCAAGCGCGGCAAGGTGGACCAGGTGGTTCGCCGGGAGCCGTCGCCGTCTCCTGTCCGCTCCGGCTATCGCCGCGTGTCGCTCAAGGGCGGCGTGCTGGTGGTGGTTGAGGGGCTCAACATCGCGCGCAAGCACACCAAGCCGCGCCAGCGCTCGCAAGGCGGAGCCGGCTCCATGCCGACCGTCGATCCGGGCGGCATCCTGGACCACGCCATGCCGATCCCGGCAAGCCGCGTGATGATTGTTTGCGGGCACTGCGACCGACCCACCCGGGTTGGCCACCGCGTGCTTGACAACGGCACCCGCGTGCGTGTCTGCGGCCACTGCGCCAACCCCCTGGAGGTGAAGGCGTGAGCGGTCAACTGAAGGATCGGTACAAGACCGAAGCCATTCCGGCCATGAAGAAGCAGTTCTCGTATGTGAACTCCAATCAGGTGCCGCGGGTTGAGAAGATCGTCATCAACGTCGGTCTCGGTGAGGCACTGAGCAACTCCAAGGCCGTGGACGCAACGGTCGGCGACATCGTGGCCATCACTGGCCAGAAGCCGATCGTCACCCGCGCCAAGAAGTCCATCGCCCAGTTCCGCGTTCGAACCGGCAACCCAATCGGCGTGAAGGTCACCCTTCGCGGCGAGCGCATGTGGGACTTCCTCGAGCGGCTCACGCGGCTCGCACTGCCCCGCATCCGTGACTTCCGCGGTGTCCCCGCAAAGTCGTTCGACGGGCGAGGCAACTACTCGCTCGGCCTCCGGGAGCAGCTTGCCTTCCCTGAGATCGACTATGACAAGGTGGACCGTCTCCGCGGGCTGGAGATCAGCATCGTGACGACGGCGAAGACCGACGAGGAGTCGAAGCGTTTGCTCGAGCTCCTCGGCATGCCCTTCGCCGGTTAGGGCGGGGAGGAGTCCAGATGGCCAAGAAGTCAATGATCGCGAAGGCAAAGCGCGAGCCGAAGCACCCTGTGCAGGGGTACCACCGTTGCAACGTGTGCGGTAGGCCCCGCGGGTACATGCGCCGCTTCGCGCTCTGCCGCATCTGCTTCCGCGAGCGGGCGCTCGTCGGCGAGCTGCCCGGCGTCACGAAGTCGAGCTGGTAGGAAGATGAATATCTCCGACCCGATCGCGGACATGCTCACGCGCGTCCGCAACGCGTCCAGGGCGCGGCACACAGAGGTGATGGTTCCCGCCTCACGGACCAAGCGCGAAATCGCCCGCATCCTCATTGAGGAGGGCTTTATCGCCAGCGTCCGCGAGGAGCGCGAGGGCCCCGCCCAGCTGCTGCGCCTCGAACTCAAGTACGTCGACGGCAAGGTGCCGGTCGTCTCAGGCCTCAAGCGGATCAGCAAGCCGGGTCTGCGCGTGTACGCGCAGAAGACGGACATCCCGCGAGTCCTGGGCGGTCTGGGTGTCGTGATCGTCAGCACGTCAAAGGGGATCATGACCGGCAGCCAGGCCAAGCAGGCCCAGCTTGGCGGCGAAATCCTCGCCTACGTCTGGTAGCACGATGTCACGTATCGGCCGCCTCCCCATCCCCGTCCCCGCCGGCGTTGACGTGACGCTCGACGGGCGATCAATCACCGTCACGGGCCCCAAGGGCTCTCTGACCCGCGTCCTCCCGCCGCGTATCGACGTTGTGCGTGAGGGCGAGATGCTTGTCTGCACTCGGCCCAGTGAGCTGAAGATGGACAAGTCGCTTCACGGGCTCACCCGAACACTCGTCAGCAACATGGTCGTCGGCGTGACGACCGGCTACCGCAAGGGCCTCGAGATCATCGGCGTCGGTTATCGCGCGCAGAAGCAGGGCGAGAAGCTCGTGCTGGCGCTCGGCTACAGCCACCCGATCGAGATCGTGCCGCCTGCCGGCATCACCTTCGACCTCGAGACCCCGCTCCGCCTGGCGGTTGTGGGTATCGACAAGGAGGCGGTTGGCCAGATGGCCGCAAAGATCCGCTCAACCCGCAAGCCCGAGCCCTATAAGGGCAAGGGTGTCCGTTACGCCGGCGAGCAGGTTCGCCGCAAGGCGGGCAAGGCCGGCAAGATCGGCGGGAAGAAGTAGCCATGTCGACACTCACCACCCGCACCTCCTCGCGAGTCAAGCGCCACACGCGCATTCGACTCCACCTGTCCGGAACCGCGTCGCGCCCGCGCCTCGCGATCTTCCGTAGCCTCAACCACATCTACGCCCAAGTCATCGACGACACCAGCGGCAAGACCCTTGCCGCGGCGTCATCGCTCGACCCCGCGCTCCGCACCGCAACCGGCACGAAGACCGAAGACGCCAAGCGCGTCGGGGCCCTCGTTGCCGAGCGCGCAAAGACGGCAGGCGTGGACAAGGTTGTGTTCGACCGGGCGGGCTTCCAGTACCACGGGCGGGTTCGCTCGCTCGCCGAGGCGGCGCGCGAAGCCGGCCTCGACTTCTGAGAGGACGAGCCTGTGGCCCGAATCGATCCCAACAAACTCGCGCTCGAGGAGCGCGTCGTCCAGATCAACCGCGTCGCCAAGGTGCACAAGGGCGGCCGTCGCTTCTCGTTCTCGGCGATCATCGTCGTGGGCGATGGCAACGGTCACGTCGGTGTGGGCCTGGGCAAGGCCGGTGACGTCCCCGAGTCCATCCGCAAGGGTGTCGAGGACGCAAAGAAGAACATCGTCAAGATCCCGATGATCGGGACGACCATCCCCCACGAGGTTCGCGAGGAGTTCTGCGCAGCGCGCGTGATGCTCAAGCCGGCCTCCAAGGGCACCGGCGTCATCGCCGGCGGCGCAGTCCGTGCCGTCGTTGAGGCCGCTGGCATCCGCGACATCCTGTCCAAGGTGCACGGTTCCACGAACCCCGTGAACGTGACCCGTGCGACTGTCAACGCGCTCCAGAGCCTGCGCTCCGTCGAGGAGCTCAGCCGGCAGCGTGGCGTCAAGCTTCGCTTGGTTGTCCCCGGCCAGTCCGCGGCAGCCGTTCGCCTGGAGGCCGGCGATGCCCGGTAAGCTCCGCGTCACCCAGACCAAGAGCACGATCAGCCACATCGCCCGCAACCGGGCGACGATCCGGGCCCTCGGCCTGCACGGGATCGGCAGCTCGTCGATCCTTCCGGACAACGCCCCCGTCCGCGGCATGTGCCGGCAGGTGCGCTTCCTCGTGACTGTCGAGGAGCTCCCCGAGGCCGCCGACACGACGACCCCGGAGACCAACTGATGAAGATCCACGACCTCCATCCCGCCCCGGGTTCCACCAAGAAGAAGACCCGGGTTGGGCGCGGCATCGCGGCTGGCCAGGGTAAGACGGCCGGTCGCGGCACCAAGGGCCAGAAGGCCCGAGCTGGTTCCTCGATCCCCGCTTGGTTCGAGGGCGGCCAGACCCCGCTCCACATCCGCATTCCGAAGCTTCGCGGCTTCCGGAACATCAACGACATCGAGTACGAGGTTGTCAACGTCGGCGCCATCAGCGCCGCCATTGACTCCGGCCGGCTGGTGGCCGACGGCAACGCGCCAATCACGGTCAACGCCGACACCCTCAAGGAGATCGGCCTCGTTCGGCGCGATCGCCTGCCCCTCAAGATCCTCGGTGCGGGCGAGGTCAGCGCAAAGCTGTTCGTCCTGGCCGATGCGTTCACGAGGTCTGCCGTCGCCAAGATCGAGGCCGCGGGCGGTACCGCCCAGGTCATCGAGTTCCCGAGCGAGCCGCTGGCGGCCCTTGGGGTCACGGTCGAGACCGCCTCGGCCGACAACGGCTAGCCGGCCATGTTCGAGGCGCTGCTCAACGCGTTCCGCGCGCCGGATCTCCGGCGCCGGATCCTCTATGTCGCGGGCATCTTGCTGGTGTTCCGGCTGCTGGCCCACGTGCCGGTCCCGGGTGTCGACAAGACGCAGCTCTCCAGCTTCCTGGACCAGAGCGCGATCTTTGGTCTGCTGGACCTGTTTTCCGGCGGCGGCCTGACCAACTTCTCAATCGTGGCGTTGGGCGTCAACCCGTACATCAACGCCTCGATCATCATGCAGCTCATGACT
>CAIXZV010000393.1 GCA_903924005.1 uncultured Chloroflexota bacterium
CCCCGTCCGCGTCAATCGTGACGATCTTCTGGCGCTCGGCCGTCATCGCCCAGCCTCCCCGGACCCAACGCCGCCCACATGGATGAGCGGCATGGCGCCCGTGAAGCCGCCAGTTGCGTTAAGGCCGCGACCGGCCGAGAAGAACGCGGAGCAGGTGCCCTCGGAGCTCACCATCGGAGCGCCCAGCGGCTTCTGCGGCGAGCAGAGCGTCCCATACGCCGTGCAGTCAAGCGGCACCTTGTCGCCGGTCAGGATGGCGCCCGCGATACATGCCGGGTGCTCGTTTGTGTGGATGTCGCCAACGTCAAATTTGGCCTCGGCGTCAAAGCGCGCGTACTCGGGGCGCAGCCGGTACCCGGACATCGGGATCTCGCCCACGCCGCGCCACTTGCGGTCGCCCACCTCAAAGATGGCCAGAACCTGCTTCTGGGCCAGCGGCACGCCTTCACGGGTGACCGCGCGGGTGTACTGGTTCTCCACCTCGTGGCGGCCGTCCTCAAGCTGGCGGATGGCCATGTAGATGCCCTCAAGCAGGTCGAGAGGCTCAAAGCCCGTGACCACGATGGGCACCTTGTACTTGGCGGCGATGGGCTCGTACTCAGTCCAGCCCATGATTGCGCAGACGTGACCGGCGGCCAGAAACGACTGGACCTTGTTGGTGGGCGAATCGAGGAGCGCGGTCATCGCCGGCGGCACCAGGACGTGGGACACAAGCACGCTGTAGTTGTCGATACCGCGACGGGCGGCCTCGGCAACCGACATGGCGTTGGCGGGCGCGGTGGTCTCAAACCCCACCGCAAAGAACACAACCTGCTTGCTCGGGTTTGCGATGGCGATCTTCAGCGCGTCAAGCGGGCTGTACACGATCCGCACATCGGCGCCGCGGGCCTTGAGGGCAAGGAGGTCCGTGGTGGAGCCGGGGACGCGGAGCATGTCCCCGTAACTGGTGAAGATGACATCGGGGCGGGCGGCAATGGCGAGCGCCTTGTCCACCTGCTCCAGCGGCGTCACGCAGACCGGGCAGCCGGGGCCGTGGATCATGCGCACGCCCTCGGGCAGGGCCTCGTCGATCCCCTGCTTGACGATGGTGTGCGTCTGGCCGCCGCAGACCTCCATAAGGGTCCAGGGACGGGTGGTGATGCGGTGGATCTCGGCGAGGAGCTTCTTGGCGAGGACGGGGTCGCGGTACTCGTCAAGGTATTTCACTGCTGGCGCTCCCCCATGGTCGCCGGCGGCAGCGCCGGGTTAAACACGACGAACGAGGGGGCGTCGTCGCTAAGCACGGCGGGCTCGTCCATGCCCGGACCCATCGTCATCAGCTCCGGCGTCATGACACCCATCTCCTCGAGGATCTGGAGCGTCTTGAGCGCCTCGGCCTCGTCAACCTTGCTGATGGCAAAGCCGACATGGATGATCACGTAATCGCCCAGCTGCGCTTCGGGCAGGTAGGCGAGACACGCGTCCTTGCGCACGCCGCCAAAGTCCACCTTGCCCATCGCAAGCCCGGCTTCGTCGCGGATCTCCGTGATCCGCCCCGGAATTCCCAGACACATCGTGCTAGCCCTCCTCCATCCGCGCCCCATCGGCGCTTGCCGCAAGCCGTGCTGCGGCAATCGCAGCCTGACCATAACTCACCCCGCCATCGTTGACGGGGACTTGCCGATTGATAAACGGCGCAAACCCGTCGGCACCCAGGGCGCGGAGCAGGTCTGACGCCAGACGCCGGTTCTGGAACACGCCGCCCGACAGGCAGACCGTGTCCACCCGGGTGCGCGCGTGGGCGTCCGCGAGCAGTTCTCGGGTGACCTCCACGATGGTTGCCTGGAAGCGGCCGGCCAATTGCGCAGCCGAAGCGCCGCCAGCGAGGATGGCCGCCAAGGTGGGGCGCGGGTCGTAGACCAGCAGGTCGTCGCGATAGACAAGCCGGTACGGCAGCGGCGCGGCGGCCCGATCACCTGCGGCCAACTCTAGGTCGATTGCCGCCTGTGCCTCAAACTCCGCAACGTCTCGAATGCCCAGCAGGGCCGACGCCGCGTCAAACAGCCTGCCCGCCGACGACGCCACGGGCGCGTTCAGACCCCGGGCAACCTGCGTCCGGACCACGGAGACCTCGGTGGGGTCGAGACGCGCGAGAAACGCGCCCGCCGCTTCGGCCGCCTCGGCGCCAAGCCCAGCGACCGCCGCCGGATCGTCGTCCAGCGCCTCCGCCCCAAACAGGTAGCCCAGCGCCATGCGGTACGGGCGCTTCACGGCCAGCGCACCGCCCGGGAGCGGCGCGCGACCAAAGCGCGCCAGCCGACGGTACCCGCGCAGATCGGCCAGCAGCACCTCGCCGCCCCAGAGCGTGCCGTCATCGCCCATGCCCAGCCCGTCATACGCCACGCCGATGAACGGTCCGGCGATCCCGTGCTCTGCTGCGCACGACGCAACATGGGCGTGGTGGTGCTGGACGGCGATGCGGCGCTCCACCGGGAAGGACGCCACGGCGTACTTGGTAGAGAGGTACTCAGGGTGCAGGTCGTGGGCCACGTACTCCGGCTCCAGCGCCAGGAGCCGCGAGAGGTGGGCCAGACCGTCCGTGAACGCCCGGTGGGTGGCGAGATCCTCCAGGTCTCCGTTGTGGGGCGCAACGTGGGCCCTGGTGCCGCGGGCAAGCGTAAAGGTGTGCTTGAGTTCGGCGCCTACGGCCAGCAGCCGCGCGGGCGTGGCGATGGGAAGCGGCATGGGCTCCGGTGCATACCCGCGCGCGCGCCTGACCACAGACTCGCGACCGGCCACGACGCGCGTCACCGAGTCGTCGTAGCGCGCCCGGATCTCGCGGTTGTGGGAGAGGAACCCGTCTGCCAATCCGACAAGCCTGGTTCGCGCATCTTCGTCGTCGGTGGCCAGCGGCTCATCGGTGAGGTTGCCTGAGGTCAGCACCAGTGGCGCGTCAAGCGCGGCCAGCAGCAGGTGGTGGAGCGGGGTGTACGGAAGGAAGACGCCAAGCCGGCGGTTCCCCGCGGCAACGGAGGGCGCGATCTCGCGCTTTGCGGCGGCCTTTGCCTCAAGCAGCACGATGGGGCGGGCCGGACCCGTCAGCAGCGTGCGTTCAAGCGCGCCAACACGGCAGAGAGCCTGGGCTGCCGCGAGGTCGCGCACCATGACAGCGAGCGGCTTCGCCCATCGCCGCTTGCGGTCACGGAGCCTGCGCACCGCCGCCTCGCTTGCGGCGTCGCACGCGAGGTGATAGCCGCCGAGACCCTTCACGGCCACGATATCGCCCCGGCGCAGCGCAGCAACGGCTGCCGTCAGCGCTTCCTCCCCCGCTGCGGACGGCGCGGGCGCCCCGGTGGCACGCCAGGACAGCGACGGGCCGCACATGGCGCACGCCACAGGCTCCGCATGGAAGCGGCGGTTTGCGGGGTTGCGATACTCCGCGTCGCAGGCTGGGCAGAGCGGAAACGCCCGCATCGTCGTCTGCGCGCGGTCGTACGGCAACTCCTCGATGATCGTCGCCCGCGGTCCGCAGTTTGTGCAGTTTGTGAACGGATATCGGTAGCGCCGATCGGCCGGGTCAAACAGCTCGCCCAGACAGTCATCACACGTGGCGATGTCCGGAGGAAAGAGCCGGTCTGGCGATGCCGAGACCACGCTCTCGTCAATCTCAAAGGGCAGCGGCAGTTCATCAGCGGCCGCCTCAAGCGCAAACACCGTCACGCGCTCAACGCGAGCCCGCGGCGGCGCATCCGTGCGGAGCCGGCGGGCAAACTCGTCCAGCACGCCGGCGGGGGCGGCAACCTCAATCTCGACACGGCCCGCGGCATTGCGCACGCGTCCGGCCAGACCCAACTCCGTGGCGAGACGCCAGACAAAGGGGCGAAAGCCGACGCCCTGAACCACGCCCTCGACATGGAGGGCGCGGAGGACACGTGGCTGCTCGGCGGCCGGAACGCGGTCGCCCTGTGGGACGGCTGCTGCCATGGAGGTTAGGGTCGCGACCGACGCCCTGCGGCGCCTGTGCCGAACGGCCCGAAACGCGCGGTCTGGGGCAGCACGGTCCGTGACTGGCGCCGCCCGCTCAGCCGGATCCGGTCAGTCGAGGAGGCCATGCTCCAGCGCATACCGCGTGAGATCCGCGTTGCGCTCAACACCCATCTTGGAGAGGACTCGGCTGCGGTAGGTGGACACGCTCTTGACGGACACGCCCAGCGCCTCCGCGATCTCGCTCGGGCCCTGCCCGCGGGCGAGCCGGTTGAACACTTCGAGTTCGCGCCCCGACAGGCGTTGGTGCGGCTCATCAGGACCGCCACCGACGATCCGGTCCGCAAGGAGGGCCGCAACCTGCTCGCTGACATAGCGCCGTCCGGCCGCAACCGCCCGCACCGCAATCGGGATCTCCCCAGGCGGACAGCTCTTGCCCAGGAACCCGGCTGCACCAAGCGAGAGCACCTTGAGTGCAACCTGCTCGGGCCGCTGCATGGTGAACACGAGGATCCGAAGTCTGGGCCGCAGTTCGCGAAGCTGCACCACAAGGTCTGGGCCACCGCCGGGGATCCCGAGGTCAAGCATGCAGACATCGGCCTCAACCGCGGCGACGACAGTGACCGCCTCGTCAGCGTCGGCTGCTTGGCCAACGACAACCATGTCGGCACCGGATTCAAGCAGGCGCTCGACGCCCTGGCGCACAACAGCGTGGTCGTCGACGAGGAGCACGCGGATCAATTGGCGAATCCCCTCGGTGAGAATGCAAAATGGCCCTCTGGCAGCGTACCCCAGACGGAGCCAAACGGCAGGCACAATGTACACGGCGGCATTGCGTTCACCGGAGCGTTGCCGGGAAAAGGAAAGACCCGGTGCGGCAACAACCGGGCGGGGAGTACCCGTCCCGCCAGTCGTTCTCGGTGCCGCACCGGGTGTCACAACCAGAGCCCCGGGGGGGAGGAAGACTCCGGCTGTGTCGCCCCGCCTCTCGGCGGGTTCGCAAGCGAAGTGTTGCGCAACAGCCACGCCGGTCCTATCAGAACCGCGGCGCAGATGCTCCGGAAGTTGCGCCCGGCCATGTAGGAAACATCCTACGCGCTGGCCACGACCCGGTGATCAGTCCAGCAGACCGTGCTCCATGGCGTATCGCGTCAGGTCCGCGTTGCGCTCCAGGTGGAGCTTCTCAAGGACACGTGCGCGGTAGGTGCTCACGCTCTTCACCGAGAGACCAAGCGCATCTGCGATCTCGCCGGAGCTCTCACCGCCCGCCAGCCGGCGGAACACCTCGTACTCCCGGTTGGAAAGCCGCTCGTGCGGGCGATTGCGCGGCCCGTCAAGCACGTAGGACGCCAGCACGTCAGCGACCGCCTCACTGATGTAGCGCCGACCGTCCGCAACCGTGCGGATGGCCTCCGTGAGCTGCGCGGGTGCGCACCCCTTGGAGACGTAGCCGGACGCGCCCGCGGTGAGGCACCGCACGGCGTATTCCTGCTCGGAGTGCATGCTGTAGACAAGGATCCGGAGTTCAGGACGGAGTTCGCGAAGCCGCGCCACGAGGTCCAGCCCACCGCCAGGCATGGCGAGGTCCACCAGGGCGACGCTTGGGCGAAGGCCGCCAAGCACGAGACCGACAACCTCGTCGCCAGTGGCAGCCGACCCGGCCACGCTGATCTCCGGGTCATCTGAGAGGATGCGAATCACGCCCTCACGGACTACCGAGTGGTCGTCTGCGACCAGAACAGTGATGCTCACCTGGCGGAGTCGATTTCCATATCTCTACGGTAGCGCGGCAGCGGCCTGTTCGGCCAGTGTTGTGTCAGACGCAGTGATGACCAACACGTGGCCGTTGGCCGCGGAAACGTAGTCCCGAGTACCCTCATCGCCGTAGTCAAACCGGGTGAACGAGTGTCCCCCTAGCGTGATCTCACTCGTTGTCACGCCCGCGCCCGACGCCGCGAGCCAAGAGTCCAGCACAAGCTGCCGCATCGTCGCGAGCGCCATCCCCTTGACCTCGACGACCAGGATGGTGAGGTCCGATGCACCCGACTCGTCGTAGGCCTGGGCAACCCGCAGGGCGTCGCCCGTGAGGTTGTCCTTGCGAAGGGCGGCGAGGATGGCGCGGCTTCCCTGGTCCGCGCCAAGAATGTCCGCCCCAAGCGCGCTCTGAACGGTGAGAACGACGGTGCCCACCTTCTTGGGCAGCAGCTTCTCAAGATCCGGCGCTGCTGGGGTGCCGCTGGGGGCTGCATCACTCGCGCCGGGGTCGACGGAGTCAGCGGGGAATGAATCGCCCGAAGACGGGAGCGCATCGCTGCCGCCGGGCGCCTGTGACGCCGGGCCGGTGGCATCGACACCCCCCTGACCGCCCAGCGCAAGGTCAAACGCCGAGGCGACCTGGTCAACCTCGTCCTGCGACACGGTGCCCGAAAAGGCGAGATAGGCCACAAGGCCGCCACGGCGGACGTTGGCGAAGAAGGAGCCCGAATTGTCCGCACTTGTCCATGCCTGATCACCCAGGTCCGAGCGGTCAGAGACAGACTGCCCTGCGGCCCGGGCCGCATTGCGCGAGCGGGTCACGGAGTCCGCGGCGCCCTCTGGGAAGCATGTGACGGTGACGAGTGCCATGGCCTGCGTAGTAGAGCTGTCGACGGGTGCTGGGCCAACGAGCGAGATGGACCGGCGGCCCACGTCGTACGTGGATGTCCGAACCGACCACCCGCCCGGAAGCTGGTCCGCGGCGGGAGTGACGTTCCATGCGGCCGTCTGACAGCTGGGCGCGCGCGTGACGAGGGCCACCGTCTGCCAGGCGCCAAGGCCAAGGGCAATCAGCGCGATCACGAGCGCGAACACGGCGAGCCGGCGCGTGGACCGAACATACGCAGCGAGGAGCGCTCGCTCGTCGGACGGGCGCATCCGCGGCTGGTTGGGGCCTGTAGGAGGTGAAGGCTGGAGGCTGCGTGGAGGTGTCATCAGGCCCTAGGATGCCCGGTGTCGCCGATCGGTGCGCGGGGGTCCCGCGTTACGATGACCCGATGACCCCCGATCGGCAGCTAAAGCTCCTCGTGATCGCGTGCGATGTGGTTGCGCGGCCCGTGTACCTCTGCGCCTCGAGGTCGCCGCAGGTGGTGGATATCCGGCTCTTCGGCCGCGGGCTCCACAGCGAGCCGCCGCTCCTGCGCCAGCGTCTGCAAGCAGCAATTGACGAGGCCCCCGAGGGATATGACGCCATCGTGCTTGGCTACGGCCTGTGCGGCGGCGCCACGGCCGGGATCGAGGCGCGCGGCATACCGGTGGTCCTGCCCCGCGCCCACGACTGCATCACGCTGTTCCTGGGGGCCCGCGAGCGGTACGAGGCGCAGGTGCAGACCACGCCCGCGACGTACTGGTACGTCGCAGACCAGCTGGAGCGCCGTGACGGCTACCGACCGGGCGGGGGAATTGGTCTGGGCGTGGGCGGCGACAGCGACGACGACATCGAGGCGGTCCGTGCCGAGTACGTTGAGAAGTACGGCGAGGACAACGCGGACTACCTCATGGAGGTCATGGGCGCGTGGAAGAGCCACTACCAGCGGGCCGCCTTTGTGGCGATGGGTGTCGGGGACGAAACGGCATCGCGCGCCTTCGCCCAGGATCAGGCGGAGCGGCGCGGATGGGAGTTTGAGGCGATGGAGGGCAGCATGGTGCTGCTCCGCCGACTGATTGACGCGGAGTGGGACGACGACGTCCTGGTGCTGCAGCCCGGCGAGCGGCTCGCGATGAGCTACGACGCGGACGTCGTCAAGGCAGTCCCGGCCTCCTGAGGGAGGAGCCGTCTGAGGACGGCGCGTCCTGAGGCAGCCCCGCGGGCTACTCCTCGGCGAGACGCCCCTCGCGGAACGCAGTCACATAGTCCATGCCGCCGAGATCCCGACCCTCAAGCACGTCGGCCGCCAACCCAAACGAGTCCACGCTGCGCGCTGCGCTGAACACGCGGGACAGGTCCGACGCGATGGGGTCGATGATCCCGCTGTCGATGCCGGCGTCGGCCGCCAGATCGATAAAGGCGTCGTTGATGATCTTGCGGCCGGGCATGCCGAACGAGACGTTTGAGAGCCCACCGGTCAGGTGGATGTCGTCTCCGTACTCAATCCGCAGCTGGCGTGCCGCCTCCAGCACATGCGCGGGGGCGTCCGGGGCCGCCGCAACCGGCAACACCAGCGGATCCACGTAGAGGAAGTCGGCCGGGATCTGGTGGGCGAGCGCCAACTCAACGATGGTGATGGCGTTATGGACGCGGTCTTCAACGCCCGAAGGCATGCCGCTCGCACCGCTGGCCGCAAGGATCACGGCGCAGTTGGCCGCGGCCGCGATCTCCAGGACCTCGGGATGCTCCAGCGACGCGGAGTTGATGAGCAGCGTGCCGCGCAGTTGGCGCGAGGCGGACACGCCCGCTGCAAGCACTGCCACGTCGGACGAGTCAATGGAAACCGGCACCTTGGCCGTCGCCTCAACGGCGTCCACCAGCCACGCCATCGCATGGGCGCGCATGCCGGAGTCTGGCGAGACCTCGTCGGCGTTCAGGTCAAGCCAGTCTGCGCCGGCGGCCTCCTGGCGCGCAGCCATGGTGCGGATGTAGGCGGCGGCAATGTCAGCGTTCTCGGCCCCGTCAAGCCCCCAGCGGATGGCGCTGGCGACGTGCTTGATGCGGCCCTTGGCAAAGTCGCTTGCCGCGGCCAGGGCGGGGTGGACCGGCAGGACCAGCCGCTCGCCTTCCCACTCGAAGCCAATGCCGGTGGTGCCGTCGGGCAGTTCAACCGCATGCTTGCCCGTGCGCTTGAGGACACGGGTGGCGTGGATGTTCTCGCCGATGATCCGGAACGGGGTGCCGTTGCGGTCGAGCCTCACGAGTGGATGTCCTTTCGCGTCTGGTCGGAGGTTGCGGGTGCGGTGGTGGCGGCTGCCGCTGCGGCACGGCCGTAGTGGTCGCGGCCCAGGAAGGTGTTGGCCCAGGCGCTTGTGCGCTGGAGCGTGTTATCGGTCACCACTGGCTCGCGGTCCAGCATCGCGCGCTCCTCGCCATACGGCTTGAGGCGCGAATACGCGTCTGCCCAGACGCACGTGTGCCCGGGGACCTCGCACTTGCCGTCGGTGGCGCCGCCACAGGGGCCGTTGCGCTGGTTCTTCTGGCAGTGGCTCTCGGGGCACATGTACGCGATGTCGGGCAGCGAGCAGTCGCCGCAGTCCCGGCAATCAAACATCGGGATCTTGGCCGCGTTCTCCAGGACGTGGAAAGGCTTCTCGATGTGGGCCTTCTCGACCGCCCCGTACACCTTGGACCAGACCTTGAAGCCCGGCGACCCCGGCTCAAACACCCGCGTGTGGAGCGTGCGGTTGAGCTTGTAGAAGGCGGAGACCTTGCCTCGCGCCGTGTGGCGGGCGTCATCGGTGAGGCTGGCGGCGTAGGTGTCGGACAACTCGTCCGTGGCAAGGCCTGCGCCGTCGCTTGCGAACGGCTGGAAGGCGCCGGGCTGGCCGAAGCTCACGTCCTTCACCAGCGCGCGCCATTCATCTGCGGGGTGCGCATCCGCCATCTCCAGCATGCGGGCAACTTCGGCTGCATCGCGGTGGCCGGAGATGTAGATGCCCTTGTAGCCGAGACCCCGCGAGACAACCAGCTGCTTGGCGGCAAACTCCAGGAAGAACGCACGGCCCTTGTCGGGCGCCTTGGCCTGCTCCTCGGCGACGGCCAGCAGGGCATCGGGGACCACGCAGCCCGGGACCTTGCCGGCGTTGAACGCGCGGGCCACCGGGGCGGAGAGGATGTAGGCGTTGCCGATGACCGGGATGGTGAGCCCCTCGCGGCGCATCCAGCGCAGGAGCTGGTCCTGGCGATGGGCGTCATAGCCCACCTGCGTGATCGCGTAGTCCGCACCGGACCGCGCCTTGAGTTCAAGCTTCAGGAACTGCGGGATCAGGTCGCGCTCAAGACGCTTGAACGGGTCGATGGCGCAGCCGAGGTAGAAATCCTCAATGGCCTCGGGGTTGCCGTCGGTGGCAACCTTGGCGACGGCTTCGGCGCCCATCTTGCGCAGGAGCGCGAGCAGCGCCACGGAGTCGATGTCAAAGACGGGGCGCGGGCCGCCGCCGTGGCCGGGCGCAGGATAGTCGCCGGTCAGGGCGAGCACCGTGGTCAGGCCACGCGACAGCAGGTTCCAGCCCAGGCTCTGCATGCCGTTGCGGTTGCGGTCGCGGCAGGCCACGTGGACGATCGTGTCGTGGCCGAGGGCCTTTGCCTGCTCGCCCAGCACCTCCGGCGGCAGCTTGGCAAACCCGCCAGCGTTGTCCGTGATGGAGATGCACGTGATCCGCGGGTTGCCCGCAAGATCGGCCGCCATCTTCATGGGCTTTGCGCCCTTGGCGTCCTGCAGGGCGCCGGCCCACGGCACCAGCTCCGCGACGGTGGCGAAGCCCGCCGGGTCCGCGAGCGCACGCCGGAGCGCACCGGGGCCGGGAACGGCGGGGGTTGTGTCGCTGTCGGGTGACATCGGGATCCTCAGGAGGTGATGGGTTCGAAGAGGCAGCCGTCGGTAAACAGGTCGAAGAAGTCTGGTTCGGTTTCCAGCTCGATGTGCTCGACGCGCCCAACGAGCTCCTCAAGCTCCGCGCGGCGTCTGCGCGAAAGCAGGAGGGCACGGGCCCCCGCGATCGAGGCGTTGCCTGCCCTGATGATGCCCCCTCTCGGGGCATCGATGAGGAGGCCGATCGCAATGGCGGCCTCCACATCGAGCGCGTTGGCAAAGCCGCCGGCGAGATAGACACGGTCCACGTCTGCAATGCGCAGGCCGAGGCGACGCAGCAGGACGCGCTGGCCAACGGCGGTGGCAGCCTTGGCAACCGCAAGGTGGCCCACGTCAGCACGCGAGAGGGTGATCCGCGGACCTGCGGTGACGTCCAGCTCTCGTCCACCGCCCGCGAAGCCGCCGCGCGTGGTCATGAGGTCCGCGCCGCGCGCCTCGGCCAACAACGCCACGAGACCCGAGCCGCAGATGCCTTCGGGCGGGGCGTCGCCGATGACGCGGACCTCAAAGTGGTCCCCGGCCCAGCGGGCCCCCTCGATAGCGCCGTCGGCGCCGGGCATGCCGTAGCGCACGCCACCGCCCTCAAAGGCGGGACCTGCCGGGCTGGACGCCGCCACAACACGCAACCCGTCCGACGCGATGATCTCGCTGTTCGTCCCGATGTCCACCAGCAGGAACGAGCCGCCACGCGCCACGGCATCAACCGCAATCAGGTCCGCCGCAGCATCGGCGCCGACATGGCAGGCGATCAGCGGACCGCCCCAGACGCGCGCCTGCGGGTTGAGCAGCAGCCCGGCTTCGTGCGCGCGTCTCGTGACGGCGGTTGTGGCGGCCGACCCCTCGCGTCGCGCCGTCTCGGTCACAGAGCGGTACGGCAGCCGGCCCAGCGGCGACACGTCCAGCCCCAGGGCCAGATCGCGCATCGTCGGGTTGCCCACGATCACCGCGTCCACGAGACGGCGGCGCTCGATGCCGGTCTCCCGGCTCAGGCGCTTGAGCTCGTGGCTAAGCGCCCGCCGAAGCGCCGCGCGCAGCTCGCCCGGGACCTCCTCCTCGTACGTGATGCGGGTCATGACGTCGCTGCCGCCAAAGCGCTGCGGGTTCTCGATCGCGCTCACCGCCAGCAGCGC
>CAIXZV010000394.1 GCA_903924005.1 uncultured Chloroflexota bacterium
CACCGGGCTGCGCGCCCAGGACGAACCCGCCCACCGTCGTCACGCCGCTTCCGGGCGTCCTCACGCCATCAGCCGGGTCGTGTCGGTGGATCTGAGATAAGTCCCAGATGAGTGGCGCGCGCCAACATGCGCGCCATGTCCACCCACCACGACGGGGATCCAAGGCGAGGAACCCCGTCAGCCGGTTCCGGGATCGCCCTCGCTGACCGTACGGGCGGGCCCGCGCCCGCGCAGGACCAGGTTGCGCCCGTTGACGCCGCGGAGTCCGCATCCGTATCGTCAGCACCTCAAGATGGCAGCGCGGTCGCCTCCAGCGAGACCCGGCCCGCGCCGTCTCCGCCGCGTGGGCACGAAGGACAAATCGACGATGCGGAGGCGCCGTCAGTCGCGGGCGGGATGCTGGTGTTCGGGCGACGGGGCCGGCCAATGATCAACCCGTTGCCGGTTAACCCCGCCAAGATCATCAGACCGTATCTGCGCGCTGACGTGCTGTCGCGCGAGCGGCTCAACGGCTGGCTGGACAAGGCCGTCAACGGCCGGCTCGCCCTGGTCATCGGCGAGGCAGGCTTTGGCAAGACCACGTTCCTGGCGGACTGGGCGACGCGCACCACCCGCCGTACGTCTTGGTACAGCCTGGCCCCAGAGGATCGGGACTGGCTGACGTTCATCCGGCACCTGGTTGCAGGCGGCCGGGCTGTGGATCCAGGGTTTGCAGTGGCCACGTACCAACTGCTCGGCCTGCTGGGTCCAGGCGGGCCAACGGTGACCGAGTTGACGTCCTCGCTGGCGGACGAGATCGCCGCGTTTGGCGCTGCGTCCCCGGAGGGGTTCTCCATCGTCCTGGACGACTTTCACGAGGTTGAAGCCAACCCAGAGACCAACGCCATCGTGGCAGCCTTGCTGGAGCACACGGGGCCAGGCTTCTCACTGATCATCGCGTCGCGGACTGCGCCGGCGCTCCCGGGACGGCCGCTGAAGGGGCGCGGCGCCGTCGCGCGGCTCGATGGCGAAGAACTCTGCTTCAACGTCCCCGAGACGGAGCGCCTCTTCCGCGACGCATACGGGCTGCCCCTGGACGGAGACGTGGTCCGTGACCTCGTGGCCCGCACAGACGGCTGGGCGGCGCTGATCAGTCTGTTCCATACAAGCCTGGCGGAACGCACGGACCCCGACCCGCGAGCTTTGGTCACGCAGATGACCGCCACAACGGGCGACCTCTACGACTTCTTAGCCGACGAGGTCCTGGCAGTAGCCAACCCTGTCCTGCAAACGTTCCTGATGTACGCGTCTGTGCTGACCGCCGTCGAGCCGCAGAGCGTTAGGCTCATCGACACCCGGCCGGACCGAGAGATCGCGGAATTGATTGAGGACGCAGAGCGGATAGGCCTGTTGTCCAGGCCCCAGCCGTTCCAGCCGTACGTCTTTCACCCACTCGTCCAAGAGTTTCTTCAGGCGCGCCTTGAGGCCGAGATCGGGGCGGCCGCGATCAGAGACCTGCACCTTCGCATCGCGGACGCGGTTGGCGATCGCGACTGGCGCGTCGCTGCGCATCACTACCGAGCGGGCGGTGCCCAGGATCTCGCCGCAGCCGCGCTCGATCGCGCCACAAGCTCGATCCTCGCTGCTGGGCAGCTTGACCAGGCCATCACCTTCCTAGATGGCACAGCAGGGAACCTCGAGAGATGCTCAGCGCTAATCCTGCGCTCCCGCATCGAATTCACTCGAGGGAGCTATACGCGAGCTCTAAGGCTGGCCCGGGGCGCCGTAGCAGTCGCTGGCGACGACCTTCGTAGCACCGCGCAGTTGAACCTAGCAGCCATCGAGGCCGTCGCGGGCATAGCCGATTGGATCGTGGAGCGGGCTACTGCGGCGGCGGACGGATCCGCAGTGGCCGCCGAAAGGGAGATCGGTGCGGCCCTCGCCGCCATGCGTGAAGTCCAGACTGCAGGCGATTTGTCAAGCGTTGCCGACACTCTGCGGGTTCTTGCCGCTAAGCAGGATTCGGTTGGCCACCTCCGCTACGCGGCGATTTCCCGACTGAATCTCGCCTACGTGCTGACTTGGCTTGGAGAAGCTCAGGAGGCTGTGGCTCAGGCGACACGGGCCGCGGTCAGCCTGGGTCGACTCACGCCAGGGGTCGAGCAGGTGTCAGCAATGGTCGCTCGCGCAACGGCCTTGATGCAGTTGGGATTGGTTGACGAAGCAGACCAGGTGCTGCGTGCAGCGGAAGCATCGGCTTCTCCGATCGGCCGCCAGGAGGCAGCGTTAGAGACGGCGAGGATCCTCGCGGACTACGGATCCTTGAACCGAGCCGAGGCGGCACTTGCGCGGCTAGACGAGGAAGTAATCCCCGAGGCGTATTTGGGTCTCGTATTCCTTGTAAGGAGCCAGGTCGCCTTCCGGATTGGCGACTATGAGGTCGCGAGAGAGAACCTTGAGTCACTGCGCGGAACACCGGTGCGGGACGTTGCTGGCCTCTTTAGGGCGAGACTCGCCGAAGCTCGGGCCGCGCTCCAAGCAGGACAGCCAACCGCGCCGGGCCTCATCCAAGAGGCCGCCGCAATCGCCACGTCGCAAGGCTCGGGAGTCGCGCGGGCAATGGCTTCCGTGCTCCAGGCAGTCTGCGAACGGTCGGAGATCGACTCGGTTGTGATAGGTCTGGATTCTCGTTACCACCACGTCCTGTCGGTTCTCGCAGAGGAGCTTTCGCGAGTGCTCCACCACTTGGGTGCTGAAGCAAAGCGCGTAGTCGTCTCGGAGATGGAACTCAGACCTGATAGGTGGTCAACAGCCTTGCGCCTGGCAGTTGGAACTCCGGGAAAGACGGGAGTCGAGGCCGCGTCCTACCTTGTGGTGATAGGCGACGCGAATGACGCTGCCTTCCTTCGCTCAGCCGCCGGATCAGAGAAGGCGCTGAGGCCCGCCGCCGCAGGCATCACGAGAAGACTTGCGCCAGTTGCGATTGTCCGCGATCTAGGCACGGTGTCATTTAGCCTCGCAGGGGGAGGCCCAATTATCCCCGTGCGCCGCAAGGTGCTTGGCTTGCTGTGCTTCCTTGCGACGCGACCGAGCCTAGCCGCGACCCGAGATGAGACGCTCGAGGCCCTCTGGCCGGACCTGCGGCCGGACACTGGGGCGAATTCGCTCCACCAGACTATCTACTACTTGCGTAGGAACCTAGACGACGAGTACCGGGAGGGCGTGAGTGCCCCCTACGTCCTCTTCGACGGTGACGTTGTCATGTTGAATCCTGAGTTGGTCCATTGCGATAGCAAGGCGTGCTGGAACCTGATCGCGGAGTCGGTTGTTGGTGACATCGAAGCGACAGAGCGGCTCATGTTGCGCTATCCGGGCAAGTTCGCCCTTGACTTCACCTACGAGGACTGGGCGTCGTCATATCGCGAGACCCTGCATGCTGCGGTCCTCGATCGAGTTGAGGCCGCGATCGATTCGGCCATCGGCCTCAGCCGCTGGGACGTCGCCATAGCCCTGGGTCATCGACTCCTCGCAATCGACCCGACCGCAGACGCAGTTGAATTGGCACTTCTAAGGGCCTACAAGCGAAGCGGCCGGCAGGCAGCGGCAGCTGAGCAATACGCCCACTACGCCGCAACTCTCCGGGGTGACCTCGGGGTCGACCCTCCCGACTTCGGCGCAATCTAGGTGGTCTTCAGCTGCCGCTCGGCAGTACGCCCACTACGCGGCAGTGATGCGCGAACAACTCGGGATTGAACCCCCGCCCCTTGCCCAGCTCTGAGCAGCAGGGTGCGGATTGGGGGGCATAGGTAGGGTTGCGTATTGACCGGGGTAGAAACCGGTACCTATAGTCCGCCCCGCACTAGTACGAAAGTACGGTGCGACTAGTAAACGCTCGGAACGCGCTGATGCACCACCTGAATTGGGCACTTAGGGTGGCGGCGGAGCGAGTAGTGCAACCGACCGACTCTTGAGTCAGGTCGGTTTTCGTGTCTCGGGCACAGAGACGCGGGAGCCGCTAGGAGGTACGAGCGTGGCACCTATTCAGGCCATCAAGGGCTGGAACTAGGAATCGCGGAGGATCGACCGATGAAGGTTCGACTGATGCGGGCTCTCACAGCGCTGAGTGCGGTAGCAGCATTGGCTGTCGCCGGCGGCGCATCCATTCGGGGCTTCTAACTGCGAAACTAGCTTCCGGACCCGGCGCTCTCCCAAACCCGCAAAGCGGGCTAGAGTCAGAGCCACCGAGTCAGAGGTGATATGTCGCGAGGCCTGAAGCTCTATATCGCTGGAGTCGTGGCAGCGAGCGCTATTGCGCTCGGCGCCACGACTCTCGCTTTTCCCATCCAGGGTGGGATTGGCGTTGGTTTTGGATTTCTGGGTGATCAGTCCGTCGTAATTGGGCTGGTCTTTTGGACGGTCCTGACCGCGGTGGCGTCAGCGTTGCCGGTCGAAATGCCGCGGGGAAGTCTCGTCGCTGTCTCCATCGCGCCCTTAATCGCGGCCACGGCGTTGGGAGGTCCCGCGGCCGGTGGCTGGGTTGCCCTGCTTGGAACCACCGAAGCCCGTGAGATCCGAGGGCGCATCCCGTGGTACGGGACGCTGTCGAACCACGCTGGCATCGTCCTACCGACGATCCTGGCGGGCCTCGTCATCCACGTGTTCGGCCAGGCAACACAAGACTTTGGTGCAATCGCGGGATTTGTCGCGACCATGCTTGGGTCGGTGGCGTTCATCCTGCTGAACGCGGCTCTGGCGGCGGGTGTCATCACCTTGCGCAGTGGTCAACCCTTTAGCCAGGTCCTCCGCGGAGATGCCCGCGGCTTCTCGGTACCGATGACCGGCCTGGCCCCCTTGGGATGGCTGATGGGTCAGATCTACTCGATCGCCTGGTGGGCAACGCTGGTATTCGCTGTTCCGCTGTACACGACGCGCCGGGCGTATCACCAGTACGTCGAGATGCGCGAGATGTTCACCCAGACCATCGGCGCCCTGGCAGAGGCCGTCGACAAGCGGGACCCGTACACGAGCAAACACTCGCTGCGGGTCAAGGAGATCGCCGGCGACATCGGGCGCGTCATGCGCCTGGGCGAGGCGGACCTTGAGGCGCTCGAGTGGGGTGGCCTGCTCCACGACGTGGGCAAGATTGGCGTCCGTGACGACGTGCTCCTCAAGCAGGAGCAGTTGACCCGCGAGGAGCGGATCAAGATGAACTACCACCCGGTCCTGGGGGCGGAGATCATCGCGCCGGTCACGCGCCTCAAGAGGGAGCTGCCCATCATCCGCCACCACCACGAGTGGTACAACGGCTCCGGCTACCCGGACCGACTGATCGCGGACGAGATCCCCCTGCTGGCGCGCGTCCTCCACGTAGCCGATGCCTTTGAGGCCATGACGGCAGCGCGCCCCTACCGCATGACGCCGCTCACGCCGGAGATTGCGCTGGGCGAGTTGCGCAAGTTCTCGGGCATCCAGTTTGATCCCAGGGTGGTTGATGCCTTTGTGAAGACCAAGTGGGCAGCCGGCCTGCACGATCCCGGGCGGCCTGAGCCCGCGCGCCAGGTCCCGCTGATCACACAGGTGGCACGCGACAGCGCCAGCACCGCCACCTCGTCTGGATCCCGGCCAGACAACTGACGACCTGACATCAACGACGCGGTGATCGCCCACACCACCACGCCCCAAAGCCGCACAATGCCGCGATGCTGATCGGCGGAATCGTCGCGGGACTCGTGCTGGCCCTGCTCCTCGGGGGCAGGCTGGATCGGCTGGCGGACGTCCGCCTCCGCGTGCTGCCGCTCCTGTTTGTGGCGGTCATCGTGCGGTTTGGCACGGAGACCCTCATCGGCCAGGGCGTTGCCGTGGTGGACCAGTTCCGGATGCCGCTGTTCGGTCTGGGCTACGCGCTCCTGCTCTATGCGCTGTGGCGCAACCGGACCTACCCGGGCATGGCGCTCGCGTTCATCGGCATCGGCGCAAATGCGCTTGCAATCGCTGTCAACGGCGGTCGGATGCCAGTCTGGCAGCCGGCGTACGACGCGTCGGGTCTGGTTGGGCCACTGACCTCGGTCCTGCACGTGATGCTCCCGTCGGGCACCACGCCGGAGTTCCTGACGCACCTGGGCCCGCTGGGTGACCTCATCCCCATCCCCGTGCCGTTCGTGCGCAACGTGGCGTCCGTGGGGGACCTGTTCCTCACGGCAGGCCTGGGTTTCTTCCTCTTCGCCACGCTGCTGCGCCAAGCGGATGCCCCAGACGATGTCGCCGGTGTCGGCTACGTGGCGCCAGTCCGAGTCCACCTGCCGCGATCGGGCGCCGGCGGGACGGCGAACCAGGCAGACACTGGCCTTGCTGCGGCGTTTGGCGCGGGCGCAGCGCTGGAGCGGCCGCAGATGCTGGGCGGCGGCAGCACGGGCATGGCGTCCCCGTCGCTGGTGCCGCTGGGTCTTGGCGCAGGAGGCGCAGGAGGCGCAGGAGCCGGTGGCGCGGCCGCGGGCGCCATCGACGCGCCGTTCCCAGCGGTTCAGGCTGGCGGCAGGCGGCTCCGGAACCACCCGTACGTCCGACTGGCGCTCAACGGGTCCTTCTCGGCCCTCTGGGTGGGCCAGGTCATCAGCCTGTTCGGTGACCGGGTGAACCAGATTGCGCTGGGCGCCTTCGTCTACGAGCAGACCCGTTCACCGCTGGCCGTTGCGCTGACGTTCTTCTCGGGGACCATCCCCAACCTCGTCTTCTCGCCGCTTGCCGGCGCCTTTGTTGATCGCTGGGACCAGAAGCGCGTGATGGTGTTCTCGGACCTCATCCGCGCTGCGCTTGTCACGGTTGTCCCAGCCGCCATCCTGGTGAACGTCTGGCTCGCCTACCCGCTGGTCTTTGTGATCACCACCGTGTCGATCTTCTTCCGCCCGGCCCGGGCCGCCGCCCTTCCGCGCATCGTGCCTGCGGAGGACCTGCTCGCCGCCAACTCGGCAATGTGGGTGGGCGAGACGCTGGCCGATGTTGTGAATTACCCGCTCGCCGGTCTGTTCGTCGTCTTCCTTGCATCGTCGTTGTCGCTTGCGTTCTGGTTTGACGCAGCCACCTATCTCGCGTCAGCAGCGCTGCTCACCGCGATCGTGGTGCCGCCAGTTGTGAAGCGCGTGATGAGGGGCGGAGATGCGGGCGATGAGACGGATGCCGATGCCGCCGCGGAGTCCCCCACCTCCGTTATCGCCGACCTCAAGGCCGGCTGGGCGTTCATGCGCCGCGAGACGGTGCTGCTTGCGAACACGCTGCAAGGGACCGCAGGCCAGTTTGCCGTGGGCATCATGACCGTCGCCAGCATCCCGCTCGCCCAGCAGATCACCGCCTCGGCGGGGCTGGAATATCGGGCCACCTACGCCTTCATGGAGACGTCAATTGGCGTGGGCAACTTGATTGGCGGCTTCGCGCTTGGTCTGTTGGCGGCAAAGGTGCGCAAGGGGCCGATGGTGGCGATTGCCTACATCGTCTTCGGCGTCCTGATCTTCGGCGTTGGCAATGCGGCCACCGTGCCTGTGGTGCTGGCGCTGCTGTTTGGGGTGGGTGTGGCCAATATGGCGTTTGTCATCCCCAGCCAGACGCTGTTCCAACTGCGGACGCCACCCGAGCTCATCGGACGCGTGGTGAGCTTCCGGTTTGCCCTGGTGTTTGGCGGCATGTCCATCGCCATGGCGGTTGGCGGACTGCTGATGGGCACGTTTGGGCCGGGAGCCGTGATTGCAGGTGCAGGCGTGATCTCCGTGGTGGCCGGCGTTGCCGGGCTGCTGGTGAAGTCCGTCCGCGAAGCCTGACCCGGCGGGCGCGGCCCGGCGGGCGCGGCCCGGGGTGACTCAGGGCGCGGCGCCGCGAGACGCGCTCGGGCCAGCAGTCGGTACACTGACGGCCGCGTGAGGCGTGGCCTGGTGCCAGCGCCCACGGACAGGAGACCGATCACCTCATGACCGAGCAGGAGCGCAACGCGGCCGCCCTTGGTGCCGACGGTGCCGTCGCCGACGGCGCCGTGGACGACGAGGCCGCGGACGACGCGGCTCTGGACGATGGTGCCCTCGAGACCGAGGACGACGCGGACGACGCTGACGCTGCGGCCAGCCAGACCGGCGCCGCTGCCGTTGGCGCCAGCGCAGCAACACGGACCGGCGGCGGGCGCCGCAATCGCGGGCTGCCAAAGGCCGCCCCAGTTGCCCCGTCGGTGTCTGAGCAGGCCGTCCGCGTTGACGACCGCGCCTCCGGATGGTTCGTGATTGGCCTGGTGGCCCTGTTCGCCATCGTCTTCGCCAACGCCCTGCTGCTGGGCAACGGCGGGCTCGTGAGCCACATCCTGCCCACGCCCACACCGGTGGTGACAGCAGCCCCGACACCGAGGCCAACGGCTGCCCCAACGGCGGCCCCGTCGGCAACCCCAACTGCGGCACCGTCGGCAAGCTCGCCAGCGACGCCTGCGCCAACGGCATCTCCGGCGCCAACGCCCACCCCGAAGGCGTCCTAGAACCCCGGGCGGTCAGGACGAGCCAAAGCGCATCGTTCTGACGGTTATACTCGGCCGGCCATGACCCATGTGTTCGTCGCCCCGCACCCGGATGACGTCGCGCTCTCCTGCGGCGGGCTGATTGCCAGCCTGCGCGAGCTCGGCCAGAACGTCGCGATCCTGACCCTCTATTCGGGGACCGGGAACGCTGAGCGCCTGACGCCGTACCAGCGCGAGGCGCTGGGCTTCGGCAGCAAGGCCGTCTGGCCGGCAACGGAGGCGTTCAACCGCGCCCACCTCCAGGCGGACTTCCCGGACGACGCGGACGCCGCGCCGTGGGCCGCCACCAAGGATCGGCTGGACGCCACGCAGGCGGACACGGACGCGGCCGCCAAGCGCTTCTGGCAGCGGTCATCCTGGTACCGCCGCGCACAGATCCACAACCAGTCGATGGCTGGGCAGGCCGTCATGGACGATGTGGCCCCGCAGGGCGCGCTGCTCACAACGGAGCGCATGGAAGCGGCTGCAGCGGGCGACACAATGGCAGAGCGGCGACTCGAGGACGAGCGCTTCGCGGCGTTCGCCGAGACGTCCATCATCTTCCTTGACCTTCCGGACGCCGTGTTCCGCGGCTACGAGGGTGACGAGCAGCTGCTTGGCGCCCCCCGCGTGGACGACCGGGCGCCGGTGGACCTGCTCCGCCGCGAGCTTGCCCGCCTTGAGGTGTCCCGCGTCTACCTGCCGATGGGCATCGGTGGCCACGTAGACCACCAGCTGGCACGCGACGCGGGCATCGCGCTGCTCTCGGACGAGCCGGCTCGCGTGATGGGCACGCCATCGCTTGTGGGACGCATGGTGTTCTACGAGGACTTCCCGTACGCATGGTGGGAGGACTTCGGCCGGCTGGACGATCTGCCCGGCGGCGGGCTCCCGGGGTTGCCCGCGGGTGTGTCGCTGGAGGCGGAGTTCGCCGACGTGGGCGACCAGCTGGAGCGCAAGATCCGCGGCATCGCGCTGTACGAGAGCCAGATCGACCGGCTCTTTGGCGGGACCAAGGAGATGGCCGAGGCCGTCCGCGCCTACGCCGCCCGCGTGGCTGATCTGGGCGGGGTGCCCAACGGCGCCGCAGAGCGCTACTGGGTCACGACGCCCGCCTGACGGCGTCGCCCCAGGCCGGCCTCCGTACGGATCAGACCCCACGTGTTGGCCGAGCAGCGCGGGATGAAGGGCCACCCTGGCGGGAGCCGAATGCGGTGGACGCCACTGCACTCACGCGCTGTCGGCACGGCCCTCTCTGTGCTTGGGTACGGCCTTCTGGTGGCGCTGCTGTTCGGCGGCATCCAATCGGGCCGGTTCCCGTTGCCCAGCGCAGACGTTGACAACTTCCTCGCCGCCGGTGCCCGCCTCAGGGATGGCGCTGCTGTCTACACCGGGACGTGGAACGGCGTGGGGACCGTCTACTTCGCGCCGCCCCTGATCGTCCTCTTCGCGATTGCCGGGCTGCTGCCCTCGTGGGTCCTCGGCGGCGGCCTGATCCTGCTTGACGTGATTGGCCTGCGCTACCTCACGGGCTCCTGGCGGGCTTTCGGGTGGGCCAGCCTGTGTCCGCTCACGGCCTTCCAGCTCGTATCGGGCAACCCAAACTTCGCCATCGTCGCGGCAACCCTGGCCGCCGTGTGCGGCATGACTGGGCCGCTGGCGTGGCCGCGCTGGCAAAGATTGGTCCCGCACTCTCCCTTGGCCGCCGCGGGGTGCGCATCTTCGCCGTGTCAGCCCTTGTGGCCGCGTTGATCACGGCCCCCTGGCTGGGGCTCTGGATTGACTGGGTGCGGTTTCTGCTGACCACACGCGGCGATCCGGGATGGCCCATCATCGTGCCCTTCATCCTTCGCCTGCCCATCGCGATCGCGCTGGTGGCAAGCAGGCGACCCTCGCTACGGGCGTTGGCGGGCGCCATCGCCATCCCGGGCTTCTACATCGTGACGGCCTGGGCGACGATCATCCTGATCATCCGGCTGCTGTGGGCACCTCCGAAGGAAATCGCACCGTCTCCACCCCAACCACGTGGCGGCGACGTGCAGACCCGGTCCTAGCGCGCCAGACAGGCTGGGTCCGTTGAGCGGTACAGGTACAGGGGTTCCGCTGGGCCCGCAACGAGGAACAGCGCGTACTCCTGTGTGGCGACGAGTTCTGCCGAGCCGTCCACGACCGCGCTCGACGTGACCCAGCCGCACTGGTGGAAATCCGCGAAGATCCGCCGATACCGGACGGCGCTGGTGCCGCCGCCGGTCGCGGGGACGGTGGCGTAGTAGCCAACCCACTCGTAGCCTGCGTCCACCTCGTCTGCTCGGACGCCGGCCTGAACCAAGGTTTCGCCGGCCCTCCAGCGGGCCCCATCAAACGCGTTTGCGTTCAACTGGAAGGCCAGCGCAAGCCCGGCCAGAAGCACCGCCAGCACGCCAGCATGCAGGGTGAGCAGCTTCTCAAGGCGACGCCGCGGCAACTCCGTCCGCTCAATGTCGCCGGGAACCCTGAGCAGGAGAATGGCAAGCACAGGCACGACAGGCCAGTAGTAGCGGTCAAACAGCTGGGTCCCGAG
>CAIXZV010000395.1 GCA_903924005.1 uncultured Chloroflexota bacterium
GGGGTAGGGCGCGTCTGGCTCTGCGGCAGCCGTGCCGGCCACGGGGCTGAAACCCGGGCGGCCATCCATCGCGTCAAGAACGGCGTGCGCGAAGGATGCGACGGCATCACCCTCTGCGTCGGCAGCACGAACGACACGGCCGTCGATGACAAAGGACACGATCCGCCGGTTGCCGCCGCCGCTCTCAATTGACAGCTCGCCAATCTGGACGCGGGGCCAGCGCACGAGGCGGGCTGAGGCGCGCGGACCCTCGCCGGGCACGTTGACGCGGACGTGACACGTCACAAGGCCCGCAGGAAGCGGCGCAATGTACGCCCATCGCGAGGCAGGATCATCGTCGGCGGCAAGCCAGCCCACGGGGTCTTCACCCGCACCGATGGCGGCAAGCACGGGCAGGACCGCCGCGAGTACCTTTGGGCTGACCGCAGCCGGCACCTTGGACGCTGCGGCAAACTCGCTCAGGCGCATGCAACCTCCCCACAACGGCGGTCTGGCTGCGGTGGTGCCGCAGTCTTGCTGACAGGCTAGCAACCTCGGGCCAGTTGGGCCGGTCGGGCCGGTGGTTCGTGACCGGCGGGCCAACCCGAATCGCCGTGAAACCGCCACGATAGGGCCGCCGTCATGTCGGTTGCCACGCCGCAGGAGGACCAATGCACATCAACAGAGGGCTGCTGGGCTGGGGCGTGTTCCTCATCGCCCTGGGTGTTGAGGCACTCGCCATCCGCAGCGGCGTGGTTGACGCCAACCTGGCCCGCCGTGCGCTTGAGGTCTGGCCGCTCATCCTGATCGCCATCGGCGTTGACCTTGTGCTGCAGCGCACGCCCGCATCGCCGCTTGGCACCATTGCGGTCTCGCTGGTCTTCGCGCTGATGGCAGGCGCGCTCCTCGCCACCACGCCCATGGCGCGAGGCGGCACCGGCTTCTGCGGCGGCATCACCGCGAGCGGCAACCCCGTGCCGCACATGTCGCCCACGGGCCCGGCTGCCAACGGGACCCTCACCGGACCCGCCACCGTGACCATCGCCGCGGACTGCGGAACGGTCCAGGTGAACGCCGTTGACGGGAGCGATTACACGCTTGGATGGCTGGGCTCAGACGGCGCCGTGGCGCCCGCCGTGGACGCCTCGGAGTCCAGCCTGAGCCTCCACCGGAACTCCGCGGGCGGCGTCAACGTGGGGTCACCCGCAGTTGACTGGACCGTGTCGCTGCCGCGTGCGCCCGTGCTGTTCCTCAGCCTCGAGCTCAATGCCGGGTCCGCAACCGCGTCGCTTGACGGCGTTCGGCTCGCGTCGCTGCAGGCGAAGGTAAATGCGGGCGACGTGAAGGTGGACCTGTCAGGCGCAACCGACACGACGGACATTGTCGGCACGGCCAACGCGGGCTCCTTGGCGCTGACGCTGCCCGGCCAGCCCGGAACACTCACCGGTAGCCTCCACGTCAACGCCGGTGCCATCCGCCTGTGCGTCCCCGCCCACGCGGCTCTGCGCATCAGGGTTGACGGCGAAACGTTCGCATCCGACAACTTCGCCCAGCGCGGCATGACCAAGACCGGCGACACCTGGACGCTGCCCAACTGGGACGCGGCCAGCTCGCGGATTGACCTTGCGGTATCCGCCAACCTTGGCACCATCACGCTCAACCCGGAGGAAGGCTGTGGCTGATCGGCTGTATCGGTCCCGAGACGACCGACCCTTGTCCGGCGTGGCCGGCGGCGTGGCGGCATGGCTGGGCCTCGACCCGTCGCTGGTCCGGATCGCCTGGGTGGTTCTTGCGCTGGTCTCGGGCGGGATCTTCCTTGTGGTCTACATCGTGATGATGGTGGTGGTGCCACTTGCGCCGGAGGGCTGGCAGCCGCGTGTGGCCTACGACCGCTACCAGGGCATGCCCCCGGGAGCCGCGCCGGGTAGCGCGCCGGGCGGTCCCTCCCCCGCCCCAGACGGCACGATGCCACCGCCGCCCACATCGTGGCCCGAGGGCTGGGCAGAGCGCCACACGGGCGCACCCGGTGACGGCGGCCGAGCCGGGCTCATCGCGGGCGTGTTCATGATTGCGCTTGGCGGCTGGTTCCTGATTGACGACTACATCCACATCGACTGGGCCGTTGCCTGGCCGCTGATCGTGATCGCTGCCGGTGTGGCGCTGATTGCGGGCGCCGCCCGCCGCCGTTAGGCCGGACCGCGCTCTGGGCCCTTGGCGCGCGGCGCGGTCGTCGGCAGGAAAATCCGGAACGCCGTGCCGCGTCCCGGCACGGACTCCACCGAGATGCCGCCCTCAACCGCCTTGACCATGCCATAGACGGTGGCAAGGCCAAGACCGGTGCCGGCGCCGAGGGCCTTGGTGGTGAAGTAGGGCTCAAAGACCCGGCTGCGTGTCTCCTCGTCCATGCCATGGCCAGTGTCACGCACAGACAGGATCACGCCACGACCGGGTTCGGTCTCCATCGCTTCGGCGTCTTCCGCGTCAAGCTCCGCAACCCGGGTCTCGATATCGAGATGACCGCCGGGGGGCGTTGCATCTCGGGCGTTCATCGCAAGGTTGAGCAGCGCCTGCTGCAGCGCGGCGCCCTCGCCGGGTACGGCAATCCCGTCCGCGTGGAGGTGCACCTTGAGCTCGATATCGCGACCGATGACCTGGTCGAGCATGGGCACCATGCCCAAGATCACGTCGTCCACGACCATCGTGGCGGACGGGGCAGGCTGCTCGCGGGCGAAGCCAAGCAGCGAGCGCGTGAGTTGGCCGGCAGACTCAACCGCCTTCACGATCTCGAGGGCGTCGCTGTGCACGGGGTCGCCGGGTTCCTGATGGCGCGCCATCAGGCGCCGGCCAAAGATGCCGATGCCGAAGAGCACGTTGTCGAAGTCGTGGGCGACGGCCGCGGCCAGCTCGCCCATCGAGGAGAAGCGCTCTGAGCGCCGGACGCGGTCCTGGAGCTCCCGGCGGTCGGTGGCGTCGAGCATGACGCCGTATCTGCGGGTGACCCGCCCATCCTGGTCGTGGACCACGCGCATCCGGTCGCGGACGACGCGGACCTGGCCGTCAGCCCGGCGGATGCGGAACTCGATATCGGTGTCGTCCGGCCCGGCGAGGGCGGCGGCCACACGCTCGCGATCCTCCGGCACGGTGGCAGCACCGCGCACCCGCGGGTCCGCCCATCGCTCGGCCGGATACCCCGTCAGCCGCTCGGTTTGGCCAACAACAAACCATCCGTCGCGGGTGGCGTCCTCCTCCCAGACGATGGCGTCGATGCCCTCGAGGACCTCGCGGTATCGGCGGACGCTGCCGCGAAGCGCCTCCTCGGCCGCGCGCTGCTCGGTGATGTCGCGCGACGAGCCCACAAAGTACTCGCCAAACCGCTCCATCTGGAGGTCCAGCACACGCGGCCCGTCCTGCGTCTCAATCTCCACCTGACCGCGATACGACTCACCGGTCTCGAACACGCGTGCGTGCATCGCAAAGCGGCTGCGGGCGCCCGGGAACGTGTAGAGGCTGCGTCCCTCGACAGCGGGGTCATCGGGGCTGTATTGGCGCTTCCAGACCTCGTTTGCGTAGACCACAATGCCGTCCGTGTACCGGCCGTCCTCATCCAGGACGCCGCGATAGATCCCGTAGCCCTCGATGATTGCGTCCATGGACCGGCGCAGCATCTCGCGCGACTCGATGAGCGCAGCCTCCGCGCGGCGCTGCTCGGTGATGTCTCGCAGGAAGACGACAGTTCGATCGCCGGCCCGCGCCATGTTGAGGTCCACAAGCCGGCGGCCGCGCGGCGTCATGACCTCCACCTCCTCACGCTGGGGCTGGTGGCTCTCAAAGACTGCTCGATGTCGGCCGATGTGCAGGCGAAGCGCCGGCACCACGGCGTACAGGCTCAAGCCCTCAAGATCGTCACGCTCGACGCCAAGGAAGAACCGCTGCCAGGCGCGGTTGGCAAAGACGATCTTGGAATCCATGATGGCGCCGGAGGCATCAAACTCGGGGCGGAAGATCGCGTACGCCTCAACAATCGCGTCAAGCGCGTCACGGACCTGCTGCTCGCCCGGGGCGGTCTCCGTATCCGGCCCCGCCGCGATCTTGGCCTCGAGTGCTGCATGGCGGA
>CAIXZV010000396.1 GCA_903924005.1 uncultured Chloroflexota bacterium
ACCCACGATCAGCCCCGGCACAAGAGCGGTGGCAGCGACAATCACCGCCGAGATGGACGCGACCACGGCCAGCGACCAGACAAGCACCGGCCGCGTGGGGAGCCCGCGCTTCTGACGCTGTGCCGCGATGGGGAACGCCGCGGTTGCCACGGCGGCGGTTGCGAAGAACACGATCCGCCCAATCACCGCGATTGCCGCGTACCGGCCCGCCACGTCTGGTGCAAAGGCGTGCTTGACGATGAGGACGTCGCTGTTGCTGATCAAGATCTGGCCGATCATCGCAAGCAGGGCGGAGACCGCAAACCTGCTGATGGCGCGGCCGTCGATGCTGCCGGCGGTCTTAGCGCGCGGCATGCGGCGAATGCCGGCCGCCGCAACAAGCCACGTGGCGATGATGGATGCGACAAGGCCGCCAACCGCGCCCATCACGCCAAAGCCCAGGGCAACAAGCAGCGCCGATGCCCCAAGGCGGACCCACATCTCGGCCTGGTAGCTAAGGGCAAGGGGGCCAAAGCGCAGCGTGCCCTGCAGGATCCCGCGGTCAACGCCCTGCCAGAGGTAGATCGGCAGCGCCAGCCCAATCAGCACAAAAGCGGCGGGCGACTGCGTCTGGAAGAACCCGGCGAGGAGAGGCGCGCCTAAGGCGCAGGCGAGCCCGATGACCAAGCCGAAGAGCGCGGCGGACCGTCCGAGGCGGCGGCGAAGGGCCGCAACGCGTTCTGGGTTGCCAGCCTCGATGGCGGCGAAACGGGCGGCGGAGAGCTGCAGCGTGGACGTGGCGAAGGTCAGCGTCAAGAGCAGCGTGACCACCACGGCGAGGTCCGCGTAGGCGGCAGGGCCAAGCCAGCGGCCAAAGATGACGTTGAACACGTAGTTTCCAAGGTTGACCAGCATCATGCTGGCAAACAGCAGCCCCGCGGTCATCGCGGTCCGGCTGGGGCGAGGAGCGGCAACCGCCTCCTCCACCGTGTCGAATGCGCGGCCGGCGGCAACGCGGAGTTCTGCAGCCGTTGCGGCCGCAGCCAAGCCGTCAACGACGCGCGTCGCCCAAGCGCCGTCCGCGGTTGCGGCAAGCAGCCCGGGGCGAGCGGTCAGGCTGATGAGCTCCACCACGTGCGGGCTCTGGCCAATCTCGGCCATAAAGCCCGCCATCTTGGGGTCGTACGAGACGGCCACGGACGCCACGCCGGAGATGGTGGCGAAGATCAGCGCATGGAGCCGGACGGAGACAACCAGGTCCGCGTCCGCGATGAGGGCCATCGCCTGGTCCACGGTAGTTGGGGTTGCAATCGCTGCGGCGTGCGCCTCGGTCATGGCGGCGCGGATCGCCTCGGCAGTGCGGCCGTCGTCATATCGGGCCAGCCAGCCACGCTGGAACGGCACCAGCCGAATTGCGACACCGTGGGCCCGCACGAGCTCGTCACAGGTGACGGCGAGTTCGGTGATCTCGGCCCGGGTCATCGAGTAGCGCGGCACCACCACGACGGTTGGCGTGGCGGGCCGGGTGGTGACGGCGACGGGCTCAAGGGTGAACACGGGATCTGGGATCACATCCACCGGGCGAGTCACACCAATCGCGGCAAGCATGTCGGCAGAGGCCCGATCACGGACGGTGATGGTGGTGGTCAGGCGCGCGGCCAGGCGGGACATGGCGCGGGACACGCGGCCCTCCAGTGGACCGACCCCCACCCCAAGCATGATCGTGCGCATGCCGGTGGCCATCCCCAGCGCGACGATAAGGACGATCCGCGCGAGGTACGCAAACCGGCTCACCGGGCCGCCCTCGATGTCCTTGAGCAGGCTGCCGCCGCCGAAGACAATCACGTCCGAGCGGAGGATTGCGCGCAGCCTGGCGAGTCGTGGCCAGCTGGCGTACGTCCGGACTGCCTCCACGCCGTAGTCCGCGGCGGTCTCGCGCGGCGAGGCGGAGTTCACGGTGAGGCGATGGTGGCCCAGCCGGCCCACGAAAGCGCGCAGGAGGGCGTCGTCGCCCACGTTGCGCTGCCCGTAGGCGCCCATCAGAAACAAGCGCTGCGGACGGGTCGCGGTCGCGTGCTCGTCAGATGCTGCCCGCGGGGTTTGCGTCGCTGTCTCGCCGTTCTGAGTCACAAGGTTGCTCCGTAGGCCGCGGATGGCGGGACCCGTCGTGTGACCGGGCGTCACAACCGGGGGTACGGAGGAAAGGATCGGGGCGCGAGGTCAGCGGACACCCGCCGCGGTCACAACCCCTGCACAACGGGCGCATGTCAGCGCGGGCGCAGATCAGCCGGATGCGGCGTCCTTAGGCTGCCTCGGCCAGGCGAGCACGCAGGGCTGCCCGCCACACGTCAAGCGCAGTCGGCCACCAGTCCCGAACAAGGCGGCCTGCGCCGTACCAGTCCCGGGCCAGGTACTGCCCATGCCGGGCATCGGGGTACACGATGGATGGGGCGCCGGGCAGCAGCGCGCTCCGCAGCGGCACAACGCAATCGCCCTCCAGCTCGTCGACCGTGGCGGGTCCAAGCACGGTCCGGTACGGCCCCCACACGTGGCGTTCCGACGGCGAACGCCGGCGATGGCGCTGGCGTCATGTCGTCTCCAGATGCGAGGGCTGCATGGCGTGCCACAAGCGGTGGCGGCCAACCAGCAGGCCAAACGCGAGCATGACGATCACCGCCACGCCCGTCAGGTAGAACGGCAGCCGCAGGTCCACCGCTGCCAGGGCCCCGGCGCTCCCGGACGCGACGATCGTGCCCACGGTGCCCGCCGCGCCAAACATGCCCTGGGCGGTGGAGCTCCGGCCGGGCGGTGACGCGCGGGCAACCAGCATGTACAGGGCCGGTCCAGCGAGGGCCGCCGCGGTTCCCTCCACCAGCCCCAGCACAAGCATCCACCAGATGGCCGGCACAAGCGGGTACAGGATCCCGCTCAGACCCACGCCAAACATGCCGATGACAAGCGCGAGGAACCCGCCCTCCTTGTCCACAAACCGGCCCACCACCGGCGACAGGATCAGGACCGGGAGCGCAAACGTGAAGAAGCTCACGCCGATGAGGGCCGTGTTGGCGCCGAGGCTGGTCATGTAGAGGCTCCAGATCACCTCGTACGTGCCGCCGGCGAGGAAGCTGCCGATGTTGAAGATGATGGCCGCAACCATCAGCCAGTTGAGCAGGCCGCGCGGCGGTGCGTCGAGGTCCGCCTTGGCGTCCTGCGGCTTGGGCTGCGGCTTGGGCTGCGGCTGAACCGGCCGGGCGGCCGACGCGTGCGGCTGGCGGGCCACCGGCGCCACGAAGAACGCGACCAGCAGCGCCGACACCGCCACGAAGA
>CAIXZV010000397.1 GCA_903924005.1 uncultured Chloroflexota bacterium
CATGATCACGGCCAATGCCGCGCTTCCGGCAAACGCGTTGTAGTGCTTTACCGGAAGCACCATGACCGTGTAGACGAAGATGCCGATGAGGATTGACGGCACTCCGGTCAGCACGTCGGCGGCGAACCTCACCCAGCGGGCGGACCGCCGGCCCGCGAACTCGTTGAGGTAGAAGCCCCCAAGCACACCCAATGGGACGGCGATCACCGCTGCGACGCCAACCATCTGGATCGTGCCAAGGATGGCGGCAGCGGCACCACCCCCAACGCCAAGCGCCTTCGCGGGCTTGGTGAACAGGTCGATGTTCACAGCCGTGATGCCGTTCACCGTGACGAAGCCGATCATCGCGATGAGGGGAATGACACACGCGACGGACGCAGCCAGCGCTAGAAAACGCATGAACCGATCGGTGCGCCCGCGCCGCCGCTCACGTGAGGACCGCAGGAGCAGGCTGCGGGCAGGTTGGCGGGTTCCGGCGGATTGGAGGGCGGGCGTGGTCATCGGGCCGATCCTCCCGATCCGGCCGTGCGCGCCACCAGCACTCGAGCAGCCGCGTTGAGCACCAGCGTCACCGCAAGGAGCACTAGTCCCAGCGCAATGAGGCTGGATGTCTGGATGCCGGCCTGCGCCTCGCTAAACGTCGTGGCGATCTGCGACGAGATGGTCTGCGCCTGATCAAAGACCGACGACGGGATCTTTGAGCCGTTGCCGATCACCATGGTGACGGCCATCGTCTCGCCCAGCGCGCGACCGAGGCCCAGGATGACGGCACCGATGATCCCGGATCTCGCGTACGGGAGCACGGCCTTGGTCACCATCTCCCAGCGCGTCGCGCCGAGGGCGAACATCGCCTCACGCTGGCCGTCAGGGACCGAGGCGATGACCTCTCGCGAGATCGACACGATGGTTGGCAGGATCATGATGGCAAGGATCACCCCCGCCGCGAAGAGGCTGACGCCCCGGGCGGGGCCGCCGAAGATTGGCAGCCAGCCGCCGAAGGCGCTGACAAGCCAGGTCTCAACGGTGTCCCGGAGGAACGGCGTCAGGACAAACACGCCCCACAGACCAATCACCACGGACGGGATGGCGGCAATCAGCTCCACCGTAAAGGTCAGGGCCACCGCAACTCGCCGTGGAGCCAGTTCGGCAAGGTAGATCGCGGTGAGCAGCGCAATCGGAGTGGCAATGATCATCGCGATCGCCGCTGAGGCAAGCGTGCCGATGATGTACGGCAGCGCGCCGTACACGTCGCGAACGGGATCCCACGTGATCCCTGTGACAAAGCCAACGATGCCAAATTGCGCAAGCGCCTGGGACCCGCTGGACACCAGCAGCGCCATCAGGGCAAGAAGCAGCACCACCACGCTCAGCGCAGCCGCGCGCGAGCCAATGCGGAACGCGCGATCGGGGCCGCCGGATCCCCGGCCCAGGAGCCGGGAGCCGGTACGGGCGATGGTGGTCATCAGAGCCTCATCGGGGCTTGGTTGGCGGGAGGAGTGTGTCGTCAAGGGTAGCGGGGCAAGGAGCGACCGGTCCCGCGTGCGGACACGGGACCGGTCGGCCTGGAGGAGAGAGGAGCGCTATTGGCCGATCAGGGCCAGACGGCGGTGCCGCCGGTCGTGATCGTGTGGACCTCGGCAAGTGCCTTGTCGCGGATTGCTGTGGGGAGGGGGGCGTAGCCCAGGCTGTTCTCCAGGGCTTGGCCGTCATTGAGTGCCCAGGCCAGGAAGGCGACAACCGCCTTCGCCTTGTCGGCGTCCTTCCACTCAACCGGGACCAGGAGGTACGTGTACGAGGCAATCGGGTAGGTGGCGTCGCCTGCGCCATTGATGATGGGCTTCTGGCGGAAGTCGGCAGGGAAGTTCGCAACCGCGCCCGCCGCGGCGGCGGTGACGCCGTCGGTGGAGCCTGCGACAAACTTGCCGGCCGCGTTCTTGATCTTGGCCGATGCGATCTTGGCGGTGGTGGCGTAGTTGAGCTCGACGTAGCCGATGGTGCCGGTGGTTGCGCTCGGGGCGTTCTTCACGCCGGCGGCCACGCCGTCATTGCCGGCGGCGCCGGTGCCGACGGGCCAGTTGACGGACTTGCCAGCGCCCACCTTGGAGTGCCAGTCCGGGCTGACCGTGTCGAGGTACGTGGTGAAGGCGTTGGTTGTGCCGGAGCCGTCGGAACGATGGACAACTTCAATCGCGGCCGCCGGCAGCGTCACGCCGGTGTTGAGGGCGGCGATCTTCGGATCGTTCCATGTGGTGATGGTGCCGAGGAAGATCCCGGCGACCGTGTCGGCGTCGAGGGAGAGATCGGTGACGCCCGGGATGTTGTAGATCAGGACAACCGCGCCCAGCGCAGTGGGGACGTGGAGAAGCTTCACGCCAGCCGGGAGGGCGGCGATCTCGGCGTCCTTCATGGGGGCATCCGAGGCGCCGAAGTCCACGGTCTGCTCGGTGATGGCCTTGATGCCGGCGCCGGAGCCGTTGGACTGGTAGTTGAACTGGACGTTGCTGTACTTGCCGGTGAAGGCGTCAAACCAGACCGTGTACAGCGGCGTGGGGAACGTGGCGCCGGCACCCTGCAGCGTCACGGACGCGGAGCCGGGCACCGGAAGGCCTGCGGTCGCGGCGGACGGGGCCGGGGTGGCTGCGCCGGACGGGGCCGGGGTGGCTGCGCCGGACGGGGCCGGGGTGGCGGAGCTGCCGCAGGCGGCAACCAGGACCGTCGCGGCAAGCGCGAGGGTTGCTGGGCGAGCAAGCGTTCGAAGTTGCACTGGTCTATCTCCTGGCGACCGGAGGGCACGTCCTGGTCGGGTTCATGTGGTTACGACATGCTGACCATGCCCCACCACTGTCAACGGCCCATGTCCCCTGTGTTAGAGCCGTGTTAACGATCCGGGCCATCAAGGCGATATCCCACGCCGCGAACCGTGATGAGGCACCTGGGCTGCTCCGGGTCCGCCTCGATCTTCGCCCGCAGCCACCGGACGTGAACGTCCACGGTTCGGCCGCCCCTGTCTTCGCCGGCAGCAGGAGCGCCCCAGACTTGCGTGAGCAGCTCGTCGCGTGTCCAGGCGCGGCCCGGGCTTAGCGCAAGGAGGGCGAGCAGGCCAAACTCCTTGGGGCGCAGGTGAACCGGGCGGCCATGTCGTCGGAGCTCATGCGCAGCAAGGTCAAGTTCCAGCCCGTCGCCAAACCTGATCCGCCGGCTGGCTACCGTCCCCGTGAGGCCCTGCGCATCGCGCCAGGCGAGGCGTCCAGCCAGTTCGGCCGCCGAGATGGAGCTTGGCACGGCATCGTCAAAGCCAGCGCGCAAGGCTGCCAGCCGACGCTCGACGGCCGCTGGCGCGGAGATGTGCACGATGCGCAGGCCTGGACGACGTGCGCGCTCGGCAAGCACAAACTCGATCTCTGACGGCCGAGCAGGCGGCTCGCAGCAGACAACGACCCGGAGGCCGGGCGACGTCAGGGCCTGCTGGAACTCGTCAGCATCTCCGGTGACACGCACGCTTCGAAGCGGCGCAAGCGCGGACATGGCGGCCGCGGCCCCTCCGTCGGCCAGCACCAGCCACGCCAGACCCTGATCGGGCCGAACGGGCGCAGCTTGTAGGCCATGGTCTATCGGGGCTGGTTGGATGAGTGCCACAGTCGGCATGGTTGGGGCAGGGCGTGAACGTGTCGTTTCGCCTTCTATAACGACGCGTCAACACCGGCACAGTCAGGAGCCTGCAATCCGGACGGGGCCGCACGCTCTCCACGAGTGCGGCAGACTAGACGCTGCCTGGTGCCTGGTGCCCGGTGCGCGGCGGGAACAAACAGGGAGCGGCCATGGACGGGACGGACGACATCGACTCCACCGATCTGTCGGCGGACCACGGCCAAGGCCTGGGCGCAACGTGGATGTCGCATGCGTCTGCGGATCTGGTTGTTGACGTGAAGCGAGCGGCAAAGGCTGAGCGGAAGCTTGCGAAGCTCGCCCTGCTGCTGGATCCGGTTGCCGCGGAGCAGGACCTCGCACGCAGGGCAGCCGCAAAGGCGGCCAAGACGGAGCGCAAGAAGGCCGGGAAGGCTGCCGACAAGGCTGAGAAGGCCGCGAAGGAGCGCGTAAAGACGCAGCGCAAGGCTGCGCGGGCCGCGGAGAAGGCTGTTCGGGCCGAGCTCAAGGCGCAGCGACAGTCTGCCCGAGCCCTCGCCCGTGAGGCGGCGATGGATGAGGAGTTCGTCCAACGTGCCACGTCGGCGCCATCCGCAGAGGACGCGCGTGGAGCGTCGGCTGCTGGTGCGCTGCTGGCGGACTTGGCCGAACTTGTCCGCCACGTGGCAGAGCCTGGAACGACGCCACGGATGCCCCAGGCGCCGGCCGCCGTCGCCGAGCCCGAGCCCGAGCCCGAGGCCGCCGCCGAGCCCGAAGCGGCGGAGCCCGAAGCCGCCGCCGCGCCCGAAGCCGCCGCCGAGCCGGAGACTGAGCCGGCCGCCGCCGAGCCCGAGCCCGAGCCCGAAGCGGCGGCGCCCGAAGCCGCCGCCGAGCCGGAGACTGAGCCGGCCGCCGCCGAGCGGGAGCCCGAAGTTGCCGCCGAGCCCGAAGTTGCCGCCGAGCCCGAGCCCGAAGCGCCCGTTGCCGAGCCGGAGACTGAGCCGGCCGCCGCCGAGC
>CAIXZV010000398.1 GCA_903924005.1 uncultured Chloroflexota bacterium
CCTCGCGAGCGTAGACGCCCGCGCCCGGTTCCGCGACGCCTTCGCAAGCCGCGGTCTGCGGATCGCGGCGCTCAACTGCTCGGCGTGGCCCATGCACCCGGTGTATGGCCCCGCCCACGAGGCGATCATCGAGAAGACCCTGCGGCTGGCGGGCGAGCTGGGCGTGACCAAGGTGGTGTCGATGTCCGGCTGCGCGGGCGATGGCCCGGCCGCGTCAACGATTGGCTGGACCTGGTACCCGTGGCCGGACGACGCGGTGGCGCTGGGCAAGCGCAACTGGGACACAGCCGTTGCGTATTGGCGCCGCGTGGCAAGGCTTGCGGAGCAGAACGGCGTGGCGCGCATCGCCTTTGAGCTGCATCCGCTCCACGTGGTCTACAACGTGCCCACGGCGCTGGACTTCCGCGCGGCGGTGGGCGACGTGATCGGGGTCAACATGGACCCGAGCCACCTCTTCTGGCAGCAGATGGATCCGATTGCCGCGGTGCGCGCGCTGGGGTCTGCCGTATCCCACGTGCACATGAAGGACACCGAGATCGTGGCCGACCAGGTGGCCATTGCGGGCGTTCTGGACAACCGCCCGTTTGAGGAGCCCGCCCAGCGGGCATGGACGTTCCGCACCGTTGGCCGGATCCATTCGGCCGAGTGGTGGGGCTCCTTCCTGGATGCGCTGGCCGACGCCGGCTACGACGATTCGCTTGCCATCGAGCAGGAGGACCCGTTCGCCACCCAGACCGAGGGCCTCCGCGAGGCGGCGTCGTTTATCGCCGATCTGCTCCGGGCGCGCGGTTCGCGCTGATCCGCGCCCGCAGCACGTCGCCGCTGGCGGTGACGCGCCGGACCATCGAGGCACGCTCGTCCGGGCTGGCGATGGCGGCCAGCGTGTCGAGCCAGCGCGCCGTCCCGTCGATCACGGCGAGGATCGCCTCGGCGTCGGCCGCTGCGAACAGGGGATGGTCCGCCACGTCCAGGTAGACCGGCGAACTGTGCGCCGCCATGCTGGTGGCAAACGCGGAGTGCAGCTCGTGGCGGCTGCGCGACCGCGCGGCGACCCAGGATCCGGCCGTGATGTCCACGTGGGCATCAAGCCGCAGTTCCGTGCTGTCCGCCACCGCGTCCTGGCGAGCCACCACGCGGCCGTTCACCACCAGCTCCACGCAGGCGATCACCGGCTGCGCGGCCTTCGCCCGGGCCGTCACCTGCAGCCGCCCGCCTGACGCGGGCAGCGTGATGACGTCGCCGGGCTCACGGCCGTCAACGGCCAACTCGATCACGGGTCCCGACGTGGCAAACGTGCGACCCGCGCGGACAGCGGCCGCCCAGGCGTCAAACGTGGGGGCCACGTTCGGGTCAAGCCGCGCATAGGTCCGCACCGCGCCCACGGGCACCTCGGCGGACATCTTGTCGGTCCCGCCCAAGATGGGCAGCCGGTAGCCGCAGTTGAGGAAGCGGTACCACTCAAGGATCGACGGGTTGTCCAGACCCGGCGCAAAGCACTGCATCTCCACAGCGTCAATGCGCCCGGCCACGATGTCGGCCGCAATCTCGGCCAGCGGCAGCGGAAAGTGCGCAGCCACCGCGAGACCGCCGGCGGCACGGCAGCGCTCCTCCCAGTCCGAAAGCAGCTCTGCCACCGCGCCGCCAAGCCTGCCTTCGGGACCGCCGCCGGACGCCATCGGCTGCACCGGCTGGCGCGCGCCAAGCAGCGCAAGATGGCCAAGCAGGTTCTGGCGGTTCTCGGTCCCCATGACCACGGCGTGGCGGCCGGTGGGGTCGGAGGCCCCGCCCCACGGCAGGTCCGTGACGTTGGTGAAATGGTCGCCCCACTGCGTGGCGAGGAGGTGGACGAAGTTGACGTCCTCCGCCGCGGCCTGGAGCAGCGCCGTGGTTGGCGCTAGGTAGTGGACATGCGAGTCCGACGTCAGCCAGCCGTCGCGGCGCATGTCGATGGCGCGATCAAGCGTGAATGACAGCGAGTGCGTGTCCTGCGCAATGACCAACTGGCTGCGCACCGGCACGTGGTCAAAGCCCTTGACCACCTCGACGTCCACCGTGCCGGGCGGGAGGTCGATCGTGAAGCTGCCTGGGACATAGGCAAAGCTGTCGCCACCCAGCAGCAGGTCAGCGCCGTTCTCCTCCACGAGCCCCGGGTTGATCTCGTCGCGGTGGCCCAGCGGCGGGAGGTACCGGCCGTCCTCGGCCACAAAGCGGACGCGTGCGGGCGTGGGCTCGCCGTCGGCGCTGACGGTGACATCGACACGGATTGACGGGGCGGGGAGCGGCTGGATGGTTGTGTGACCGTCGGGGCTCCGCCGCCTGCTGCCAAGGTCCGCCACCGGGACCCGCCAGTCGCCAAGGGTGAGTTCGGCGTCCGGCGCCGCGGCCACGTCCACCACCACGGGGCTTCCCGGCACGGGCTCGGCCGTATCGCGGGGCCGCCCCCAGCCGATGATGTCGCCAGCTGGCCTTCGCTCGGGCGCCAGCGCGCGGATTGCCACGCCAAGGTCCACCGCCGGCAGCCCAGCCGCCCCGGCGCCCACCACCAGCAGCTGCCGTCGAGGCTCGAGCCGCAGCGGGCTGGACGCGCCGCGGAACAGCGTGATCCCGGCCACCACCACGTCTGTGCCCGGGCGGCCGTCAGCAAGCGGCGTCACGCGCAGGGACACCGGGACCTCGCCCGGGGCGAGCGGTACCGCGTGCAGCCAGTAGGTGATGTCGGAGTCCTGGGCGGGCACGAAGTCCGCGATCCCCACTTGGGACGGCCCCCACCCGCCGGGCAGCATCGTCAGCGGGCCAGCCTGACCGGCGGGCGCATAGGTCCCGACGCCAAGACGCGGATGCGGCCCCCGCCAGTCAACCGGCTCGTCCATCCGGTGACCGACAGCCTCGAACGGCAGGAAGCCCCAGCCGATGATCCCGTCCGCAATTTCAAAGCGCCGCCGCACGGTGAGCGTCCGGGTGGAGCCGTCCGCAAAAAGCAGCTCGTACGCCGCCAGAGGCTCACCCGTTGGCAGCACCCAGCCAACGGGTGTCCCCGGCTCCCGCTCACCCGCGGCGTTGCGCCAGCTGTCCGAGAAGTGGGCGACGACGATGTGGCTGACCGAGTCCGCGGATGGCGCGAAGGGCACGTCGACCGCGCGGTTTGCCAGCAGCCACCGCTGCCCCGCTGCCCGGTGTCCCAGTGCAAAGGGCAGACCGCGGAACACGGCCGCGCCTTCGGGCAGCCGCGCCAGAGCGGGCGCATACAGCGGGTGGAGACGGGCTGCAACGTCTGCGTCGGTTGCGTTCCACACGGCGGCCAGATCCACGGGTCTGGCAAGCGGCGTGGTCGGGCGCGTCTGGCGCTCCATCAGGGCTGGACCTCCGGGTGTATTGACTTCGCCCGAGCCGCAATGGTAGCGTGTGCGCAATCGGTTGCACAACGGCTGTGTGGCGTCACGCCCTCGCCAAAGGACCACCAACCCCGCCCCCCCTGACTTCGCCCGGCCGCTCCGGCGGCACACCATAGAGGAGCCCTCCGCATGGCCGGACCTGGATACGAGCTCATCGGCGCCGAAGAGGCCGCCGAGGTTATGGAAGTCCTCAACAGCGGCTTCCTGAGCCGCTATGGCCCTGCGGACAACCCGGCGTTTCTGGCCAAGGTCCACCACCTTGAGCAGGAGATCGCCGCGCTCCAGGGCGCAAAGTACGCGCTTGCGCTGAGCGGCGGCGGGTCAGCCGCCATCTGGGTTGCGCTGGTTGCCCTTGGCGTCGGCTCCGGCGACGAGGTCATCGTCCCCGGGTTCACCTATGTCGCCTCAATCTCGTCGATTGTCTTCACCGGCGCCACGCCCATCCTGGCCGAGGTTGACGACACGTTTGACCTTGACCCCGCTGATGTTGAGGCGAAGATCACGCCGCGCACCAAGGCCATCGTGGTGGTGCACATGCTGGGCGGACCTGCCCGCATGGACGAGCTCAAGGCTGTGGCGGACCGCCATGGGATCCCCATCCTTGAGGACAGCGCCCAGGCGTTTGGCGCCACCTACAAGGGCCGCGGCATCGGCACCATCGGCACCATCGGCACCTACAGCTTCAACGAGCACAAGACCATCACCGCCGGCGACGGCGGCATGGTCATCACCGACGACGAGAACCTCTACGAGCGTGCGTTCGCCATCCACGATCAGGGGCACGCACCGTCGCGGCTTGAGGCGAAGTACGCGCCTCGGCCATTCCTGGGCCTGAACTTCCGCATGACCGAGCTCACGGGTGCCGTGCTGCTGGCACAGCTGCGCAAGATGGACTACATCGTGAGCCGCCTGCGCGCCAACAAGGCCATCGTGAAGGACATGCTCATGGAGGTCCCGGACATCGGGTACCGGACCCTCACTGATCCTGACGGGGATCTCGCCACACACCTCGTGGTCACCCTGCCCACGGCGGAGATCGCCTCCAAGGTGGCCGCCGAAGTGGGCTCCATCACGCTCAACCAGTCCGGCTGGCACGTGTACAGCAAGATGGACCACGTCCTCCAGCGTCGAACCCCCACGGGCAAGGGCTGTCCGTTCAACTGCACCTGCACCACGCACCCGCGGCCCGAGTACTTCGCCGGGATGCTGCCGCAGACCGACGCGCTGCTTGCGCGGTCGATCAGCATCGGCATCGGCATCAAGGACGGGAACCTGGCGCCGTTTGGCCTGACGCTGCGCGACGGCGAAGCCGAGGCCCGCGCCTGCGGGCGGACCTTCCGAGACGTGGTGATCAGAAACCTGCGTTAAGAGGTTTTCACCACCAGCACCACAAGTACGACGCCGCCGCGGGGATCACCCACGGCGGCGTCTTCGTTTGTCGGCCGGTTGTCTACCGCGTGATTGAAGGATCGCCCACCCGGCCAATGAACAGCGCAGTCCCCGTGGGCACATCGCGCAGCGCGAACAGGAAGGGGCGGTCTGCAGTGAAGGCCACCGGCTGGGCCGGCATGGCCGTTGCCCGCAGCACCACGGCGGTCGCCGCCGCAGCCGTTGTGCCCTTCTCGTCCACGTCGATGTTGGCCTGGTGGATGACTGCCGAGATGGCGAGCTGCTCCGCCGTGGTGATCCCGGAGAAGTCCGCCTTGTCGCTGAACGCCGTGGGCATCCCGAGCGTCTCGAGGAGCTTGCCCAGTTCGGCCTTGGTCTCGATGGAGAACTTGGGCAGCGTGAGCGTGACCTGGGTGTCGGCGAGGGCGCTCGTGATGGCGTCAAGCTTGGCGCCATCGAAGCCTTGCTCAAAGGCCGTCAGGTTGTCCGGCAGGATCACGGTCATCGCAAGGCTGCCGCGGATGTACGGGATCTCCACGGCCTGCCAGCCCGCGC
>CAIXZV010000399.1 GCA_903924005.1 uncultured Chloroflexota bacterium
GATCTTCTTCCGCCAGGTGCTCAAGCTCCAGTTGGGGCTGCACACGGTGATTGCCGGACACCTTGTGTTCACCATCCCGTTTGTGGTGCTGATTGTGGCGGCCCGGCTGCAGGGCTTTGACCGGCGGCTTGAGTGGGCGGCCGCGGACCTTGGCGCAAGCCCCTTCCGCTCGCTGCGCTACATCGTCCTGCCGCTGATCGCCCCGGCCATCCTTGCGGGCGCGCTGCTGTGCGTGACCCTCTCCATCGACGAGTTCGTCATCACGTTCTTCACCATCGGCCCCCAGCAGACGCTGCCGCTGTTCATCTACACGCAGATCAAGTTTGGCGTGACGCCGGAGGTCAACGCCGTGGCCACGCTGATCCTGGCCACCACGCTGAGCGTGATGGTTGGCGGCTCGCTGCTGATGGCGGGTCTCCGACGGCTCAGGCGGGCCCGGGCCAGGATCGTGTGAGCGCGCCCCAGAGCGTCAGCCTCCTCGGGCTCCACCCGGCGCCAACAGACCCCATCCGCATCGGCTTTCAGGTGTGGGGACAGAACATCGAATGGCCGGCGCTGATGGCCATCGGCGAGCGGGTTGAGGCCGCCGGGTTTTCCAGCCTCTTTGCCAACGACCACTTGATGCCCATCCTTGGCGATGCCAACGGACCCGTCATCGGCCCTGAGGGTCCGGTCTTTGAGGGCTGGATGACGCTGGCCGCGTGGACGGCACGGACAAGCCGGATCCCGCTGGGCATCTTGGTCTCGGCTGTGGGATACCGAAACATTGGCCTCACGATGAAGATGGCGACGGCGCTGGACCACGCCAGTGGCGGCCGGGTGATGCTTGGTCTTGGCGCGGGCTGGCATGAGCCCGAGATCCGCGCCTTTGGGTATGACCAACTCACGCTTGGCGAGCGGATCAGCCGCTTTGACGAGGCAGCCCGCGCCGCGCGCGCCATGCTGGACGGCGAGGACGTCACCGTCGCCGGCCGCTGGGTGAGCGGCGAGCGGATGCGCAACGACCCACCGCCCCTCCAGCAGCGCATGCCGCTGCTCATCGGCGGCAGCGGCGAGCAGCGGATGCTGCGAATCGTCGCGCGCAACGCGGACATCTGGAACGGCGAGGGAGCCCCGGAGGTCTACGCGCACAAGAACGCGGTGCTCGATGAGCGCTGTGCGGAGATTGGGCGCAACCCAGCGGAGATCCGCCGAACTGCGGGGATCCCCCCGGTGCTGATCCGCGCCACCCGCGACGAGGCCGTGACGGCGCTGGCGCAGCTCCTTGCTCGGTACGGCGGCACGCCCGAGCAGGCCCGTGCGTGGGCAGAGAGCTCGCCCCTGGCCAACACGCAGGACGCCGTGATCCGCCATCTCCGCGCCTGGCGTGCTGCGGGTGCCGAGGAGGTGGTCATCGACCTCCCCTCGCCCATTGATGACGAGACGTTTGAGCGTCTTGCGGGCCCTGTCCGCAAGCGGCTCGCCTAACCTACAAGCCACCCCGTCCTGCAGGAGATTTCAAGGTGCGTGCTGCTGTCTACGAGGGCGAAGGCCGACTGGTCATCAAGGATGTGCCCGATCCGGTCCCCGGCCCCGATGAGGTCCTGATTGAGGTGGAGGCCTGCGGCATCTGCGGGTCCGACGTCCAGATGATCAGCGTGCCGCCGGGACACCCGTCCACGCCGCCGGTGATCGTGGGCCACGAGTTTGTTGGCTGGGTCCGCGGGGCCGGCGCCGCGGTGCGTGACGTCGTCATCGGCCAGCGTGTCGTCTGCGACCCGGACCCCAAGTGCGGCTCCTGCAACCCGTGCCGCGCCGGACGCCCAGCCAACTGCACCAGCATCGTGGCGCTTGGCGTGTACCGCGACGGCGCAATTGCCCGATACGTGACCGCGCCCGCCAGCGCCGTCTTCCCCATCGCCGAGTCCGTCCCGGCCGAGATCGCCGCTCTGGTGGAGCCACTCGCCTGCGTCACCAACGGCGCCAATCGTGCGGCCCTGCGCCCCGGCGAGTCCGTGGTGGTGTTTGGCGGCGGCGCCATTGGCTGCCTCTTCATCAGCGTGTTCCGCGCGTCGGGCGCCGCCAAGATCATCGCCATCGAGCCCAGCGCCCAGCGCGCCCCGGTGGCCAAGGCGATGGGCGCGGACTATGTGCTCACGCCGGACGAATGGACCGCCCGCCGTGGCGAGCTGCTGCCGGGCGGCGCCGACGTGGTGGTGGACGCGGTGGGCAGCGTGCTCCCGCAGTGCATCGACGCTGCCGCGATGGGCGCCCGCGTGATCCTGTTTGGCATGAACGGCAACGCCCGCCCGCCGGTCCACCAGGTGGAGATTGTGGAGAAGGGGCTGACCATCGTTGGCTCGTACATCACCAACTTCACGTTCCCAGCCGCCATCCGCATGGTGGAGAGCGGGGCGCTGACGCTGGCGCCGATGATCACCGCCATCATCGGCATCGATGACACCGAGGCCGGCATCGCCCGCATCCGCTCAGGCGAGGCGGTCAAGATCGTGATCAAGCCGTAGCGCGGCCCACGCGCCGGCGGGCTTCAGGCTGCCGCCGGGTCCTCAAGCACCAGATCGTCGAGGTAGAACACCTCGACGCGCGGGTGGGACCCGATGCGGCGGTCATTCGTGATGAACGCCGTTGCACCTGCCGTCCGCGCGCTTGCGATGTGAACGGCGTCCGGAAGCTTCACGCTGGCCTTGCCCCGAAGCCACGCCGCATCTTCCGCAATGGCCTCGGTCGGCGGCGCGACAACGGCCTCGCGTTCCCGGATGCGGGCGTCGAATTCGTCGCGCGGGTTCCGCACGTACGTCAGGGGGTCCGGCTCATACCAGCCCTTCCCAGCAGCAATGCCCCACAACCGGTCGGAAGGCCGTGGCGGTCGCCGACGCTCGTGCCCTGGGGGTGGGCGCGCTGCCGCGTAGACTTCGCCATCGAGGGCCCTCGGCTGCTGGTTGCTGACACTCCCAGCGTAGCGAGGGCTCTCGCCGTGCTCCCGGCCTCCGCCCCGCCCCGCGCCCAGCCCCGGTGTCACGGACGTATCTGGACCCGCTCACCGCTCACCGCGTCGCGAAGTCGGGTCCCGCAGCGAGTTCCGGAATGCGCACTGGAGGAGCGTTCTGGAAGAACCTCAGGCTCCGCAGGCGAACGGCGGTGGCCGTCCACGCACGAGGCCCGGACTGGCTTCTCCGGAATGTCACACGACGCGGGCGCTATGCCGTGGTCGGCAGGATAGTGCTCGCACGAGCGCACGTTCCGGACAGGCTAGCGCGATGCAGGGCGCTACGGCGCACCTGACGTGACATTCCGCGCAACGTACTTCCAGAACGCCCGCCAGGCTGACATCCCGCGGAAACCCCGGCGCGAGACCCTACTGGGGCCAGGCGAGCACCATGATCTTGAGCTCGGTCATGTCCTCGATCGCCCAGCGCAGCCCCTCGCGGCCCAGCCCCGAGTCCTTCACGCCACCGTACGGCATGTGGTCCACGCGGTACGTGGGGATGTCGTTGATCACCACGCCGCCCACGTCAAGGTCGTTGAACGCCTGCCACGCATCCGCGAGATCACCCGTGAAGACGCCGGCCTGCAGCCCGTAGGCACTGTCGTTGGCCGCGGCGATGGCCTCCGAGAGCTCGCTGAACTTGAAGACCACCACGAGCGGGGCGAACGCCTCAGCCGAGCACACCCGAGCGTGGAGCGGCACGTCCGTCATCACGGTGGGCGGGAAGAAGGTGCCGTTGGCCTTGCCGCCGAGCAACAGCTTGCCGCCCATGGCCACGGCCTCGTCAACCCATTCCTGGGTCCGCTGGGCATTCGCCTCGTCCACCATCGGGCCGATCTCGGTAGCCGGGTCCGCGGGGTCGCCCTGGTTCAGCGCGGCGGCCGCTGCGAGGAACTTGGGCATGAACTCGTCCCAGACGGCCTCGTGGACAAACATCCGCTGGACGCTGATGCAGACTTGGCCGGCGAAGGTGAACGCCCCGGTGACGGCCCGCTTGGCGGCCCAGTCAAGGTTGGCGGTGTTGTCGATGATGACCGCCGCGTTGCCGCCCAACTCCAGGACAACCTTCTTCTTGCCGGCCTTCTCCTTCATGCGCCAGCCCACCGCGGGGCTGCCGGTGAAGCTGAGCAGCTTGAAGCGGTCATCGGTGACCATGCGGTCACCCAGGGTTCGGCTCATGGGCAGGACGCTCAACATGCCCTCTGGCATGCCAGCCTCGTGCAGGATCTCCGCCACCTTGAGCATGGTGAGCGGATCCTTGGTGGGCGGCTTGAGGATGATGGTGTTGCCCGCCGCAATCGCGGGCGCCACCTTGTGGATGGACAGGTTCAGCGGGAAGTTGAACGGGCTGATCGCGGCGATCGGCCCAATGGGGAAGCGGCGCGTGATGCCAAACCTACCCTTGGATCCCGGGTTGATGTCGAGCGGGATCGTCTCCCCGTACATGCGCTCCGCCTCCTCGGCCCCCAGCCGGAAGACCAGCGATGCGCGGTCCACCTCCACATACGCGTCGCGCAGCGGCTTGCCCGCCTCGGAAGCGAGCAGGATGGCCAACTCGTCACGGCGCGCCGTGATGCCCGCGGCCGCGTGGCGCAGGATCCGACCGCGCTCATAGGCCGGCAGGTGGCGGGTCACCGCGAACGCGCGGACGGCGGCCTCAACCGCCTCCTCGTACTGCTCGGCCGTGGCGAGGTAGGTGGCGCCGGCCGGCTCGCCGTGACGCGCCGGGTTGTCCACCACCAGGGTCTCGGGCGAATCCACCCAGCGGCCGGCCAGGTAGATCTTCTGCGGCGTGGGGGCGCTGCCTGTCATGTCACTTGCCTCCGAGGATGCCGAAGAGCCCGCGGATCAGGTTTTGGCCGCCGCGCGACGTGACCATCCGGCCTGCGGTGCGCATGGCGGTTTGCATGGTTCGCTGGCGCTCCCGCTCCGCCTGGGCCTCCGCCTTGGCCTGTGCCTTGGCCGCGCGTGCGGCCTCGCGCCGAGCGGCCTCATCGGCTCGCCGCTGGGCGTCCATCGCACGGGCCTGCTCACGCGCCTGACGGGTGATCTCGCGCTGCTGCTGGGCCGGGGTCATCATCGGCGGCGTCCAGGCACCCGCGGCACTCGGCGCGCCAACCGCACCCGGCACCGCACCCACGGCGGCGTGGGCGGCGGCGATACGCGCCGTGATGATCTCGTGGGCGCTCTGGGGATCCACCGTGGTGCCGTACTTCGCCGTCAGCGGCGAGGCAGCGGCCAGTGAGCCCAACTCCTCCGGCGACAGCGGCGCCATCCGCGAGTCCGGCGGCAGCAGCCTCGTTGCAGCCAGCGGCGTGGGCACACCTCGCGGCGAGAGCACGGTCACCAGCGCCTCACCGATCCCCAGACTCATGATCGTCTGCTCCACGTTGTAGTGCGTGGTGACGGGGAAGGTTCGCGCGGTCTTGCGCAGCGCATCGGCGTCGTCAGGCGTAAACGCCCGCAGCGCGTGCTGCACGCGGTTGCCAAGCTGGGCAAGGATGGGCGAGGGCACGTCCTGCGGTGCCTGCGTCACGAAGTACACGCCCACGCCCTTGGACCGGATCAGCCGAGCGGTCCGCTCCACCTGGTCCAGCAGCGCCGTGGAGGCGTCCTTGAACAGCAGATGCGCCTCGTCAAAGAAGAACGCGAGCTTCGGCTTTGGCAGGTCGCCCACCTCAGGCAGGGCCGCGTATAGACGCGCGAGCATCCACAGGACAAACGTCGCGTACAGACGCGGCTTGTCCATGATGTCCGAGACTTCGAGCAGGCTGATCACGCCGCGACCGTCCGGCGTCATCGTGAGCAGGTCGTTGACGTCAAACTCCGGCTCGCCGAAGAACACCGCGGAGCCGTCCTGCTCCAGGACCGTGACGGACCGCAGGATCACGCCCAGCGTGGCCGGCGCAATGCCGCCGAGGTCCTCAAGGATGGGCTTGCCGTCGTCGGAGCCCAGGTACTTCAGCGTCGTCCGCAGGTCCGCAAGGTCCAGCAGCGGCAGCTGGTTCTGGTCGCAGTAGTGGAAGACCATCGAGAGGACCGAGACCTGCGTGTCGTTGAGGTCCAGCACCTTGCCCATCAGTAGCGGTCCAAATGAGCTGACGCTGGCCCGCACATGGCCGCCAACGTTGCCCGACAGCGAGAGCACCTGGATGGGGTGGCCGGCCGCGGCAAACGTCCAGCCCATCTGCTGCGTGCGCTCCAGCACCTTTGGGTCGGCGGCGTTGCCGGGCGCGCCGATGCCTGAGAGGTCCCCCTTGACGTCCACGGCGAAGACGGGGACGCCCGCGGCGCTCAGCTGGCCGGCGAAGAGCTGGAGCGTCTTTGTCTTGCCGGTGCCGGTGGCGCCCGCGATCAGCCCGTGGCGGTTGACCCGCGACAGCGGGACCGAGACGTGGACTTCGGGCAGGAGTTCGGTCCCCAGCATCGGGACGCCCAGGGCGATCACGGGCTCGTTGAACGTGTAGCCCGCCGTCATCTCCGCCTTGAATCCGTCGTCCACGTGCCGCCCTCCGTATGTCCTGCATGCAATCGCCCGCGGTCCGTATCATCGCACCCGACGGGGAGAGGCCATTCTGGCGCAGGACCCCCGAACAAGCCGATGAGGATGGGATCGTGAAGATCGACGAGGTCGAGGGGATCGGGGCAACCTACGCCGAGAAACTTGGCGAAGCCGGCATCAAGAGCACTGACGACCTCCTGTCGACGGGCGCCACCGCCAGTGGCCGCGCCAAGTTGGCCGAGGCCACGGGCATTTCCGGCAAGCTGATCCTCGAGTGGGTCAACCACACGGATCTGATGCGGCTCAAGGGCGTCGGGTCGGAGTACTCCGATCTGCTCGAGGCCGCCGGTGTGGACTCCCCCGCGGAGCTTGCGCAGCGCAACGCCGCCAACCTCGCCGCGACGATTGCAGAGGTTGTCGCCGCCCGCCCGGGCATCGTCCGCCGCGCGCCGACGCAGTCGATGATCGAGGGCTGGATCGCTGAGGCCAAGACGCTGCCGAAGGTCGTCTCGCACTGACCCATCGGGCGGCCATGGCGCCGCCACCGCACTCACAAACGGGGCCGGAGCAATCTGGCCCCGTTTCGATTCCCGGGCCTGGCTCGGCGATGCACTGCGCCCTGTTCCTCAATACCGCCGGGGGCGGTGCTAAGGGCCGCTATCGACGAAGCCGCGGCGCGCCGGTCCCGTGCCCGCCATCCCGTAATACTCACCGGGGTGGTGCTACGGCCCGAATCCGGCCACATCTGGCCCCCCTGGCAGCCCCGGCGTGCTCAACCCGCTCGCCAGACTGGCTCGGCCGCTGCTTTGCACCACCGGGGTGAGTGTTACGGAACTGGCCTCGGCGACAGGGGCGACGACACCCAGGCGGACGGCATGTCCGGCGCGCGTGCCGGGGCGCACAATGGCGCCACGAGGGCGACTGGTTCGGCGTGCCGCTCGCGGACGGCCGGTGGGCTGCTGGCCGCGCAGCCCGACTGCACAGCACGGGCAAGGTGCTGTTCACCTATGTGTTCGGTCCGTTCGATGTCCTGCCCGACGCCGCCTCGCTCGACGAGCTCGAGCCGATCCATGCGCCCTTTATCGGCAAGGTCGGCAGCATGGGCCTCGCTCAGGGCAGGTGGCCGGTGCTTGGCCGCGGGCGCTGGCTGCGGGACGACTGGCCATTGATCCCGCTCAGCAACGTGGACCCGATTCTCGGCCGGGTGCGGCGCGTGGAGTACGCCGAGGGCGACCTCCTTCACCCCATCGTCTGGCGGGTTGTGGACGACCCGATGCTCGGTGCGCCTGAGGACAGCCTGTACGGCTACCTCGCCCTTGAGATCCACCTCGCGAAGATCTTTGGTGCCACGACGTGAGGCTCTGCTGCACCCCCTACATCCATCACGCCGGCGGCCGACTGTCATGAGTGTGGGGCTGCGCTTCTTCGCAACGCCCGAGGAGTTCGACCGAGTCCTCGAGGCTTGCCGAGTGACGCACGGGTTCGGCGCGTGGAAGCTCCGCGAGGGAAGCGGTCTGGAGTCGGGTCCGATCGTCCCGGCCCCGGCCGTCACCAAGCCGGGCGAAGTCCTGTACCTCGGGCGGCCGCCCGACGGCGCGGAGACTGCCTCCGTGCAAAGAGCGGTCACCGAGTGGGGCTTCATCATGTGCGTGCGGCCGGTCCGCGACGATGCCGCGCGCTGCCTGTACCTCGGCGAAATCATGTCGGCAACCGAGCTGTCCTCTCGCGGGAACCCGCTGTTTGTCGATCTCGGGCGTCGGATGCGGCGGATGCTCTCCGGCCGAAGCGTGGTGTACCGCCTCGACGGCCGAGCCGGACACGGCTCTGGGGCGCGCTTCAGCCCCGGAGCCATGGACCTCCATAGTCGTGGCTACACCTGGCGAGCTCCCGGGGTCGAAGTGATGGCCTATGCACCGCCGGAACCGCTATCGGGAGCGATAGCTAGAGACGTAGATCAGCGCCCCGCGTAGCCGGCTAGCGGCGCCGACACGACTGGCGCATGGTCGATTGGACGTTGCCTTTTCACGCTAGTAGCGTGATACTTCGTCCATGAGCCGCCTCGTGTCATCGGACCTCGCGCTGCGCGCGCTGCTCCTCCTGTCGCAGCGCGACGAGGGCATGCGCACGATGGATGTGGCGCGCGCGCTCGGCGCCTCGTACTCGGGTGCCGAGAAGGCACTGGACATCCTGGCCGAGGACGGACTCGTCAACGCC